>JACOEM010000005.1 GCA_024998565.1 Nitrospira sp. | reverse complement strand
TTCCAAAACCACATTGGCGGATCTCGCCTATCTGCGAGGCAAGGGGTTCGAATCACTCCTGCATGGTCATGTCCACCGCGGGGGAGAAGTGGTCGGCATTTGCGGCGGGTATCAAATGTTGGGGCGCCGGATCGCCGATCCGGATGCGGTCGAATCAGTCGGGAGCGGCGAGGGGCTCGGTCTGCTGCAGGTGACGACGGTGTTGATGCGGGAGAAAATCACCGAGCAGGTCGAAGGGCGTGCCTTGTATCTCGGTGGGCCGGCGGCGCCACCGGTTCGAGGGTACTTGATTCACATGGGACGGACGGATCGACATGGACATCGAGCTTGCTTCGAACTGCAGGGCAAAGAACCGTCGCCTGCAGGACCACGCGACGTCACCGAACGGGATGATGCGTGGCTCGACGGCGCGATGAGCGATGACGGTCTGGTCTGGGGGACCTACATCCATGGCCTGTTCGACGAGCCCCTCTGTCGACGCGCATGGTTGAACCGGTTGCGTATCAGAAAGGGGCTTCCAGCTGCCGACATGGCCTTGTCGCAACAGGTGAACCAGCAGCGATCCGGTGCGATGGATCGATGGGCCGACCACGTCGAACAACATCTTGATCTCATCCCGATCCTGGCGCTCCTTCGTCAAGGTGGGACGGTCTAGGCCGGCCGCAATCCTCTTTTCGTCTAAGTTCTGAAGAGACTTTGACGCTTCCCTCGAAAAGCGACCAAACTTTGGCGCTCCGACTTCCATCGTGAACAATTACGCACCCATGTCAGCCTAGCTGACCATAGTGGGTATAGTAGACCATCCACACATAATCATCCGCAAAATCGCCGACTTCATCGGTTCGAATTCTTTCCGCTCCGCAATCCTAACTAATTGTTTTGTTTGGCACCGATCGTGCACAACGTCTGCCTGGGCTGCAGGGTCCTGGCGTGGTTCCATGCGTCGATGAAATTGTCAACGAAGAATTTTGCGCTATCTTTGACAAGGGATTGGCTGACTTAGGGGAATTGGGTTGACCGGGCGCTACGAGGCAGGCAGGAGGAGACGGCATGGCGAAACATATCATCAAGAGAATCGTGATGGCTGCATTGACCGTGACCTGCATGGGCGCGGCTGCTCCCGCGTCGGCCAATACCGAGGTGGAAACGGCCGAGTTGCTCATCAAGTTGTTGCAAGTCGGTCGTGGGGTGATTTCCGAATACCAAGCCACGATCAATGACGCCAGCAAGGGCGACAAAGGGTTTAGCGGCGACTTTGTGTCCAATCAGGTGATCGAACGATTTCGCAAAGCCACCAAGATCGATCTGAGCCGGCCTGCCACGGTTCCGCAAGCGCCGCTTTTTCTCGCCATGGTGGAATCCGAAAAGGAAGTCATCGACGAGGCGCAGCCCGTCATCAATAAGCAGGGCGTCGGCTTCAAAGGGATTATCCCCGCCGTCTTCGCCCGCAAGTCC
Source organism: Nitrospira sp. (assembly GCA_024998565.1). NCBI lineage: Bacteria > Pseudomonadati > Nitrospirota > Nitrospiria > Nitrospirales > Nitrospiraceae > Nitrospira > Nitrospira sp. Next base: position 283,648 of record JACOEM010000005.1, on the reverse strand, counting down.
GGCGAACGGTTCTATCGGAAGACCGGAATTCGTGTGAAGTTGACGGGCACCGACTATCGGTTTCCGGGCAATCGGCCGGATGAGTTTGAGTCGGAAGTGTTGAGAATTTTTGCCGACACGCGCCATCCGAAAGGCCAGCCGTACAGCAAGACCACGATGTTGGACGGGAAGCCGGTACTGCGCATGATGGATCCGGAGTATGCCGCGAGCACGTGCCTGAGTTGCCATGGCGACCCGAAAGGGGAGCGCGACATCACCGGCGCCAAGAAAGAAGGATGGCACGAGGGCGATCTGGCCGGTGCGATCAGCATCGTGATTCCGATGCGATAGCCGCAACCGGATCAAATGTCTTTATCGCGCACACATTTAGCTGGTTTGAAGGGGGGACGTACTCATGAGCAAGATCGTTGTCGTCGATGATTCGTACGCCGAACTGCAGTTGATCGAAGGCTATTTGAAGTCTGCCAATCACACAGTCGTGTCGTATCCGAACACCGACAAACTCGAGGACAAACTGGCGTTGGATAAGCCGGACCTGATCGTGCTGGATGTCGTGATGCCCGGGCGTAACGGGTTCCAGGCCTGCCGCGACCTGAAAAGCGATGACCGCTTCAAGGGCATCCCGATCGTCCTCTGCACGTCCAAGGGGCAGGAAAGCGACAAATTCTGGGGCCAACAGCAGGGTGCCAATGGGTATGTGGTGAAGCCGTTTAAAGCTGAAGATCTGGTCGCCGCAGTCAAGCGGGCGTTGAACTAATCCATGAGCGACGTGCCAACGATCCAGCCTCACTCCTCAGACTCCTCTCCGGCTCACGGACCCTCCAGCCCATCGAGGTCTCTTGCCGCGTCGATTGAAGGCACGCTGCGTATGTGTGTCCTCACGCTGGGGGGCGAGTTGTTCGCCATCGATCTCCGCCACGTCAGTGAAGTGTTTGAGGTGGAAGCGGTGACCGTCGTGCCCAGCATGCCGAGCCTGTTGACCGGAGTGACCAATCTCCGGGGAACGGTCGTTACCCTGGTCGATCTGCGTGGAAGCCTGGGTCTGTCCGTGACCGAGACCGCCTTGCCCTTCGCGGTCGTGATTCGCCATGGCACCAGACAGGTGGGTGTGCTCGTCGATCACGTTCCTGAAATTCACACCGTCAGTCGTGAGCACCTGTTGCCGGCCATGCAAGCGGGACCGGCGGGGGCGCGTCCTTGTGTCTCGGCTGTGCTTCGCCTGGATGAACGTCTGGGTGGAGTGCTGGAGGTGCCGCAGGTCTTTGCACAAGTTGACGGAGGGAGTGCGATATTGTCGATCGCGTAAACAGCAGGCGCGCGAGTCATCGCGGACCTGCTTCATCGAAGATTGTGCGACCGGCCACCGGACGTTGAGGAAAGCAGAACAAGGAGGAGCGCACCATGATCGGGCAAGGCGTCAAGAATCGATTCCAGGACATGAAAACAAAGACGAAGCTGCTGGTCAGCTTCGGTCTCGTGAGTGTCATCATCATGATCATGGCCAGCGTCGGTGTGTTCACCCTGCGCCAACTCAGCACCCAGTCGCAAACGGTGTATGCGGACTATACGGTGCCGTTGGCTGAGTTCGCCCAGATGGGAACCGCGTTGACCAAACATCACCAGATTCTGCTGGATATCGCGTCCGCCACCAAACAAGGCGACTTCGCCCAGGAAGTGACCAAGTTGCCGCCCCTGAAGGCCCAGATCGACAAGGTGGTGAACAACTATAAGAGCACGACGCTGCGCGTATCGCGATCGGGCCGGGACGAGGCGAAGGATCTGACCCTCTTTGAGCCGGCATTGAAAAAATACTTTCAGGATGCCGACGGCGCACTGAGCGCCATGGCGGATAGCTTCGATCGTAACGTCCTGTCATCGACGCAAGCGGAGCAAATGCGGGCACTCGGTATCCTGGCCTTAACGGTCAATTTGACGCCCTCATTCGAAAATGCCGTCAAACGTCACAATGAGCAGGTCACTGCCATTGAAGCCGTCGCCAAGGACCTCAACGATGATGCGCAAGGCCTGGCCAGTAACGGTACCCTGATTCTGGTGGCCGGCGGTTTGGTCGCCGTGGCACTCGGATTGTTCGTCGGATATCTGTTAGCGACGTTCCTTTCCCGGAGCATCAGCCACATCGCCAATGTCGCGACGCAGGCCGCCGGCGGCAATCTGCAGGCCCGCGCGAAAATTCAGTCGCACGATGAGTTGGGCCAGATGGCCACCGCGTTCAACTCCATGCTCGATCGTATTACCGCCCTGGTGTCGACGGAGGAAGAGCGCGACCTGATGCAGAAACGGCTCATGCAATTCCTCGTGCTGGTCTCCGAAGTCGGTAAAGGAGACTTGACCCGGCGAGGCGAAGTGACGGCCGACATGTTCGGTAACCTTGCGGACGGGTTCAACCTCATGATCGCGCGGTTCGGACAATTGTTGAAGCAGGTGCGCGAGGCGGCCGATCGGGTGAACAAGTCAGCCGGTACCCTACGGGATTCAGCCGGTCAAATGTCCGGAACAGCCCGGGTGCAGGCGGAAGAATCCGTGCGTACGCTGGGCGCGGTCGAACAGTTGGCCGCCGGTATGCGTCAAGTGGCCACTACGGCCGGCGCATCCTCCGACTCCGCCAAGCAGGTGCTGTCGGCCACGGAACGCGGCAACGTCGCGGTGCAGGAAACCGTGCGCGACATGCAGAGCATCCGGTCGGCGGTGCAACGTATGTCCAAGCAGGTGAAGGGCCTCGGTGACCGTTCACTCGAAATTTCACAGATCGTGTCGACGATTCGTGATATCGCTAATCAAACGAACTTGCTCGCGCTCAACGCCGCCATTGAGGCGGCCGGCGCGGGTGAGGCCGGCGCACGATTCGCCGTCGTCGCCGACCAGGTCCGAAAGCTGGCGGAAAGCTCCACGCAAGCCACACGTGAAATCGCCGACCTCGTGAAAGTGATTCAAACGGAAACGCAGGATGCCGTGGTGGCCATGGAGCATGAAACGCAGGCGGTGGAAGCCGGATCCGCTTCGGCTCTCCGGACCGGCGACGTGTTCGCTGAAATTTCAGACATTGCGAAACGGTCTTCCGAGTTGGCCCAGAACATCGCGAGCGCGGCGTCCGAACAGACCGCCTCGACGGAAAAAGTCGGTCGAGCCATTAAGGAGTTCACGGGCGGCGCCGTGGCGACGCAGAAGCAGACGGACTCGACGCGACTCACGATCGAAGACATGGCAAAACTGGCCGAAGGCCTCAACTCTTCGGTCGCTCAGTTCAAGCTCGCGTAAGAGAATTCTTGAAGAGCGGTGACCGACCTCCGCTCGGATGCTGAGTGGGTGAATGAGCGCTGATTTCGATCGCGACCAGTTGCTGGACATTTTCGTGGCCGAGGCCGGCGACGATATGGGGCGCTTCTGGAAAGCGTTGCATCCCGATGGGAAGGCGCATCCGGAGCCGGGCGACGTCGCCGAGTTTCACACGGTCGGCCACAAGCTCAAAGGTGCGGCGCTCCTCTACGGGTTCCCGGCGCTCGGGCAACTCGGGGCCCTACTCGAAGATACGCTCGAACGAGTGCAGGAGATTCCGGCGGCGCGCTGGCCCGAAGCCATGCACCTGATGCGCGAGATTGCCGCGTCCTTTCGAGGGCAGGTCGAGCAGATCGGGCGTGGGGGAGGGGAAGATGCCTCCGTGGTTGAGGGGTTTGTCCGGCGCCACTCCGACTTGATGCCGGCCGTTTCGAGCGACTCCTCGGCAGAGTGCGTGCAGCCTTCCGATCGGCCGGCGGATGAGTACCTCATTCCTGTCCTGGACGAAGAGGTGCTGTCCTACTTCTCGCCGGAGGCAGAAGAATACCTCAACACGATCCAGACCCTGCTCCAACGGTTGGACTCCGACTTGGCAAATGCCGACACGATTCATCAATTGTATCGGGTGGCGCACACGCTGAAAGGGTCGGCCTATACCGTTGGATTTGAGGTCGTGGGAGATCTCTCTCATCCGATTGAATCCTGCATGATGGCCGTTCGCGAGGGCGCTGTCACGATCGCGCCGCATTGGATCGCCGTTCTGCGGCAGGCGGTGGACGTGATCCGTTCCCTGATGGCGCGGGACGCTCAATCACTGACGCGCTTGCGTCAGGAGGTGCCTCGCATCAGGACGAAGCTCAGAGAATTGGAGCAGGGCGTGAGCCAGGGGGAGTCTGCAGCGGCTGCCGCTGAGACGAGGCGGCCTGAAGAGAGGTCGGTGCAGGAGTCCGTGCCTGCCGCCACATCCGGTCCCGAATCCGCTGTGCACTCCATGAGCGAGGCGGACTCCCAGGAGCTTTCCGAGGCCTATCTGATCCCGGCCCTCGATTCTGAGGTGATGTCCTATTTCGCGCCGGAAGCGCAGGAATATTTGGAAAGCCTCGAAGCCGACTTGCTGCGAGTCGATAAGGACGCGGGCAATCCCGACACGATTCACCAACTGTTCCGCACGGCCCATACGCTGAAAGGCTCGGCTTATACCGTAGGCTTTCAGGCGATCGGTGATCTGACTCATCATATTGAAGACTTCATGGGCGCCGTTCGCGAAGGGCAGCTGGTGCTCCTTCCCGGTCACACGGATGTCCTGTTGCGCTCAATCGATGTCATTCGCGCCTTGATGCGACGGGATGTATCCATGGTGGGGCGAACGAGACAACGGTTTGCGAATTCCTTGCAGGAGTTGAAGCAACTGGGGCAGGCTCAGCCGGCACCGGACCAAGATCACCCCATCGTCTCATCGATTGCCGAAGGCGCCTCGGTGGAAGAAATTCGCGAAGCCGACGGACAGGATTCGCCCAAAGGCGTCGATGGGAAGACCGGCGAAGAGCGAGAGGTGATCCGGGTCAGCCGTGATCGTTTGGAACGCCTCCTCAATCTGGTCGGCGAATTGGTTATCGATCGCGGCCGGCTGGAGCAGCGGCTGCGCACGTTGGATCAATTGGCCACACAGGTCTTGGCCAACAAGAACCGGCTGACCGATGCCGTACGCACCTTCGAAGACAAACATACCTTTTCCTTTCAGCCCTCTCCCGCGTCCTCGAGCGAAGCCGCGCCGCAGGCGTATCCTGGCGTCAGTGATTTCGGCAGCCTGGAATTCGACAAGTACGACGACTTCAACATCCTGGCCCGGCGAATCAGCGAGGTCACCGCGGACATCACCGAATCGATGTCGCAGCTGAGCGGATCGATCCATCGCGCCCAGGACGACATGGGGTCGCTGCAACAGTTGACCTTGGGCATGCGCGATGAAATTGCCCGCGCCCGCATGGTGCCGATCGGGACGCCGTTCACGCGCTTCCGCCGCGCGGCCCGTGAGATGGCCCGCGCCACCGGAAAAGAAGTCAATTTAGTCACGTCCGGCGAACATACCGAAATCGACACCGGTGTCGTGGAGCGGCTTGTCGATCCGCTTGTCCATCTGGTCAGAAATGCGGTGTACCACGGGATCGAGCCTGCGGGCATCCGTCGCAGCCAAGGGAAGCCGTCGGCCGGTACGATCTATCTCCACGCCGCGCATCGAGGGAACTCGGTGCTCATCGAAGTCGAAGACGACGGAGCGGGGCTCGACATCGTCAAGATCAAGGCCAAGGCGGTCAAGCTGGGTCTGGTACGAGCGGATGTCGCGGACTCACTGCCGGAGAGCGAAATCATCAAGTTCATCTTCCTGCCGGGATTTTCCACTGCCGAGGCGGTCGGGGATCAGGCCGGACGCGGCGTCGGTATGGATGTGGTCAAGCGGGTCATCGAGACGATGAACGGCCACATCGAAGTGGAATCCGTCTACGGGCAGGGCACCAAGTTCACGATGCATTTGCCGCTCACCCTCTTGATCGCAACTGCGCTGCTCGTTCGGGTCGGGAAAGAGCGCTACGCGATTCCGCTTCCGAGCGTGCGTGAGGTCACGATGTCGACGGCGTCGACGATCCAGCAGATGGGGGATCGATCGGTGCTGCAGATCGGCGACGAAGCCATTGAGGTCTATCCGCTCGGCAGCCTCATTCGCCGGGATGCCGGCACCATTGAGGGAGCGACTCCCGTGGTCGTCGTTCGAACCTCGACCGGCGCGCTCGGTTGCGCGGTGGATGAATTGCTGGGCCGGCAGGAAATCGTCATTAAATCATTGGGTGGGCTGAAGCCGTATGAGCGGTCCGTGTTCGGTGGCGCGACTATCGATCCCGAGGGGCGTGTGGTGCTGGTTCTGGACGTTAGCCGGTTGACGACTCGCGAATACCATGAGGCCATGTCGGTCATTCAAAACCCCGCCTCCTCGCCGATGCTTGAGGGACCGGCGCAGCCCGCTTCGCCGCAGCTTCCGGATACGCAGCTTCCGCTCTTGTTGATCGATGACTCGCTCAGCATCAGAAAGTTTGTCGGACGCATGCTGGAGTCGGCCGGGTATATCGTCGAAACGGCGACCGACGGAGAAGAAGGCTGTCGCAAGGCATTGGTGCAGCAGTACCAGCTCATCATCACCGATCTCGAAATGCCGAAGTTGAACGGCTTTGAAGTCATTCAGGCGCTTCGCGCCAGGCCGCAGACTCAGGCCACGCCGATTCTCGTCATGACCACGCGGGCGGGAGAAAAGCATCGCCAGATGGCCGTGAGTGTGGGCGCCTCGGGATACATTGCCAAGCCGGTGGAAGAACGCGCCTTGATCCAGGAAGTCCGCAAGTGGACAGGCCGCGAAAGCGTCGTGAAAAAATAGGAACGTTTGGTCGATTCGTACCGTTACCGGCAGAATGAAGGACAGGCATGGGGCTCCGGGGACATAAGACAGCAGTGGTGTCGAGCGGGCTGGCGGTCCGGTTTCTCGTGGCGCTCATGGGCTCCGCGCATATGGCCTTTCCCTCCCACTGGGTTCGCGGCATTGTGACCCCGGTTGAGGGGGGGAAGGACGGGCATGTCACCTGGGCCAATGCTTCCTACGAACGCACCGATCTCGCCCGTCGTTTGACGATCCAAGCCGAAGGCGTCACGGCTGAGACCCGGATCGTGCTCTATGCCAATGAGGAACGGTCGCGATCGTTTGCGGTGGACAAGGTCGTGGGCCTCATCGATGTCGAACGGGCGCTGATCCAGCCGCTCCCTGCGCAGTTTCGAGGAGGGGAGCGGGAACGATTGCTCGGATTGTTTGTCGAGTCGTCGTATATCGCGCTCATCGCCAATCCGTTTTGGGTGCTTGAGCTTCCCTCCCGGAACAATGTGTTGGATGTGTTTGCCCTTCGGGTGTCGGAGCGCCGGCCGGGCGAATTCGATTCCAGGCTCCGCCTGCCTTCGGCAGCCTTGGAAGCGGCGTCGGCGATGTCAGCCGGATCGGCCAAGTAGATCACGAGGATCGACCATGCTACGTACTCAGTTACGCAGACAACCGCACACGGGTAGCAAAGGCGCGACCGAGGCGCGGATGCAGCACATGGTGGTGTTTTCGGTGGGCGGGCAGCGGTTGGCCGCCAGAACCGAGGAGATCGGCGGAGTGATGCCGTGGACGGGCTCGACGACGGTTCCCAGCGATACGCCGTTTGTGCGCGCTCTCGTCCGACAGGAGAAGGGATGTCTTCCGGTATTCGACCTGGCGGCGAAGTTCAAGCGCTCCCTGCAGGATGGTGAACCGCTGTGTCTGGTTGTCAAACATGTGGATGGACCGCTGGCAATCTGTATCGATTCCCAGGTTCCTTCCTTGCACATGGTGGCACGCTCGGCAGTGCAGTATCGCGCCGGCAACGATCCCGACATCGCGGGAACGTGCATCGCCGGCGAAGAAGAACTTCCTATCATCAACCTGACAACCTTGGGGGTCTCATCGAACCGTCCTGCGTGATGAGCCTTGCCTTGTGTAGAGGAACGACATGCCAAAGATCTTGATTGCCGACGACAGTATCGCAGTCCGTAAGGTGGCCGAGCGTCTCCTGACCGAGGCCGGCATGGGGGTGACACTTGCGGCGAACGGATCGGAGGCTCTGGCGCTGTTAAGTAAGGATCGCCCCGACCTCATCGTGTCCGATGTCATCATGCCGGACAAGAGCGGCTATGAGGTCTGTGCGTACATTCGGGGACAGGCAAACCTCGCGGATCTTCCCGTGCTGCTGATCAGCGGTATCGTGAACGATGAAGTGTCCCGACAAGCGGAGTCCTGTAAGGCCGACGGGGTCTTGAAGAAGCCGTTTCAGGGCTCCTCACTCAAGGACCGTGTGCTGGACCTGTTGACGAAGCGCCCACAAAAGCCTGCTCCGGTTCCGGAACTGCCGCAGCAGCACGTGGCCGTGGAGCCATCTATCGTGGCAGAGGTCGCGGCCGCACCCGCCATTCATGTGCCGGAAGAACTCGAAGAGGCCCGCGTAGACACTCAGGAGCATCGGCCGTCGCTCGAGCCGATCACGATCAGTCTTGACGATCCTCACGCCATACCGGCGACGATGCCCCGCGACACGATGGTGGATGCGGCCCCTGCATTCCATGCCGCTGAGCCGGCTACGCCGGCGCATGATCATGAGCATCATCATGCAATCCTGGCGGAACGTGACACGCGGATCGGCGAACTCGAAGCGCAGTTGGACGAGGAGCGTCGGCGGAGTCTGGAGCAGACTCAGCAGATCGGCCACATCCAGCGTGCGTTGGATGAGCAGCACGAGCAGGTTGCAGCCCTGTCGTCACATGCACACACATTGGACCAGAGTCTAGCCGACGAGCGGGCGCAGCGAACCGCTCTCGCAGAACAGTTGGATGAAGTCTCGAGACAGATGCACCGGATCGGCGAACTGGAGACGGCTCTGGCCGATGAGCAGCATCGTGCCCAGCAATTGTCCCAACAGGTTTCGGAAGGGGTCCGTCATGCCGCGCGCATCGTGGAATTGGAGGCCCATCTGGAGGCAGAGCGGGAAGCGGCGAATCAATTGGTGCAGCAGATTACCGGTCTTGAGCAGGTCGAAACGCGCGTGCACGAGCTCGAAACGACCTTGGCCGCTGAACGTGAGCAAGCGGAAATGCAGCGACGGGAGCGTGTCGAGCTGGAACAGGTTGCAGACAAGGTGCCGGCGCTGGAAGAGGCCTGTGCGAAAGCCCATGCTCAGATCGCCGAGCTGGACGCGGCGCTCTCGGCTGAACGGGAGGCTGCGGCGGCCCTGTTGGTTCAGGTCAAACAGTTGGAAGCGACGGCGCAACGTGCCAGTGAGCTGGATCTCGCCCTGGTCAGCGAGCAGGAGCGTTCGATGCAGCTCGAGAAACGGGCGATGGAAGCCGAGCACATGGCGGAGCAGTCGACTCGCCGGTTCGAAGATATGGCGAGGAAGCTGGGGGAGATCGCGGGACTGGCCTCCCAACTCGGTAATGGAAAACGCTAGGAGGCCGTCACTCGTCCGTATGTTCAGGCGAGTGCATGGGTCAGAGGCAGGGCGCCACTGTGTCGACCGAACCAGAACAGACCGAAGACGATTTTCAAAAAGAACTGATTGAACTGTTCGGTCAAGAGGCGCAAGAGTGGCTCATCCAAATCCATTCCGCCCTGACCGAACTGGAAAGCCAGCCGGATACCGATCGGCATGCGCAACTGGTGGATGCCGTGGTGAGGGGCATCACCAGTCTCGGTGGTTCTGCCGCCACGGTGAACCTTCCCGATGTCGAACGCGCTACCTTCGCGCTGCTTCCCTTCATCGACACCCTGAAAGACCGGACGACGGCGACCAAGCAGGATTTCGGCACGGTCCGTGAACAGTTCTGTCTCGTCATCGCGTCCGTCACCATGGCCACTGGCATTACGCTGGACCTTGGTCCGGAGCAGGGCGCGCCTCCACAACCGGAACCGGCCATCGATTTCCTCACGCTCCTGAACGCGCTTCGCATGCTTCAAGACGAGCAGGTTGCCAAGGAAGTCCCTTCCCGCAGTTTGATTCCACAAGTCATGCACCGATTGGAGCAGGAAGCGAGACAAGGGGAGAGCCAGATACAGATGACCGCGTTTCAGCAGCTGCTGGGTGAGCTCCAAAGCACGGACGCCCGATGCCTGGACTCACTGCGACAAGCATTGCCCGGCATTGCGCAGAACCTGAACAGGCTCCGGGGCGAGGGATTGACGATTTTGGAACCAGGCAACGTGCTCGGCACCTGCATGCAACAGATCGAACAACTCCAGGGCATTGCCAAGCAGGTCAATGCCACCCCGCTGGTGACCTTTCTCACCGGCCTTCAGAACTTCCTGGCCTTGATTGTCCAGCGTCGTATCGTGATCGCGTCCCAACGTGTCCAGGCCGTCGAAGCACGCATTCTCGCCGTGATGACCACGATCGAGGACTGGATCACCGCCGGACAACAGGAACGTGATCTGATGAGCCGGCTGCTGCCTGCCGCCTGAGGACGCTCCTCACAGTGCGCGACCGGCCTCGGACAGGACTTCCCGGACAGGTTTCGTTGAGTTGAAGGCGCACCTCCACCATGGGGATCATTCCAGACGGCTTCGCTGATTCGTCTGACTCGGAGCGTTGGACCATGCAGAGGTGAAAACAAAGGCGTGCCGCGTGACGAAGCGCGTCGAGGCTGGAGGCTAAGCGGAAATGGAGCAGAATCACTACCGGCAGGCTGAGGATGCGCTGATGCGGGTCGCTGCCGCCGTGCAACGGCAGGAACCGGTGAACCTGACGGAGTTGACCCATCTTGCCGGCAGCATCGTCGAGTCGATTCAGGAAACTGATCAGTTAGTCGTTGAAGCCCTCTCCAGTCCTGTCGGCCCTCCGCTGGTTACCAATCTAGTCAATGTGAGCATTCTCGCGACGAAGGTCGGGATCGGCCTCGGCTATTACGGCGCGGAGTTGCGGCGTTTGGCGTTGGCCGGGCTCCTGCACGACATCGGCATTTTTGCCGTGCCGCAGCATCTACTGACGAAGACCGGCCGTCTGAGCTCCGATGAGCGGGCTCTGGTCGAGCAACATCCGCGTTTGGGATATGGGGTGATCGAACGTCTCGGTGCGGACTATGCCTGGCTGGCCGAAGTGGTATTGCAGGCCCATGAGCGCGGGAAGGGGCAGGGGTACCCGAACCGTTTAAAGGGGCGTGAAATTAATGAGCTGGCGCAGATCATCGGGCTCGTCGATATCTTCGATGCGTTGGTCAGTCCGCGCCCCTACCGCCGGCGCCTCCTCCCGCACGAGGCGATCCGTGAGTTATTGAACACGGAGCGTACTGCGTTTCCCCGTGAAATCATGAAAGGATTGGTCGAGCAACTCTCGGTCTACCCGCTGGGTACCAAAGTGCGCCTGAGCAGCGGCGAAGAAGGGGTGGTGGTGCGAATCACGCCTCGCTACCCATCCCGTCCGGTGCTTCGTGTGACCGGCGCACAGGAGACAGCGGTGACCGATCCGCCGCGGTATCTCGATCTCAGTCAGTTGCCACAGGTGTCGGTCGCAGAAACTGTCGATTCACCGGCATTGGAGCGTGTCACGTTTGCAACCGCACCGATGGCTGCCGAGCCCGCCACGCCGACGAGCGCATCGGATCAGTTTGCCGCCTTGCTCGAAAGTCTGGATGCGATCGCCGGCGTGATTCAGGCCGCGGTGGAGCAACCCAAGGCAGCTGCACAGCCTGCGCAGGTCCAGTCGACGATCGAGGCGCCGGACCAGGGCCCGCATGTCCGGCGAGAAATTCTCGGCCTGTTTGTATTGGAGGCCCGTGAATGGCTCAATCAGATCCAGACGGCGCTTGAGCGGCTCGACACGACAAGTGAACAGGGGCGCCGCGCCAAGTTGACGACGATTTTATGGCAGAGCGTCAGTAACCTCGCGCAATCCGCCGCGACCGTCGGGTTGACGGCCGTGGAAGACATGGCGACCCGACTGCTTCCGCTCCTTCAGGCCGCCGCAAAACATGAGCGCACCGTGGCGGCTCATCACGTGGCGTCGCTTCGAGAGGGGTTGCTCGAAATCAGCAAGACGGTGCAGGCGCTTCAGGCGCTCGAGCGGCCACCCCAGGATCATCTCGAAGCTGCCGTCGCTGTGCAGCAGCCTGTGACTGAAATGCCTGAGCCGATGGTCGCTGAAGCGCCGGCCCCTGTCGAGGCTGACGTTCCGGACGACGCGCCTTCCACTTCGTTGCCCGCCGCATCCATTCTTGACGCCTTGCGGCAGTTGCATCAGGCGCGAGGTCGATCGCTGCAACCGGTGCGCGATGTGCTGGAAACCGTGATTCAGCGTGCCGAGCAGGAGATGGCGCGAGGGACAGGCTTGGTGGATGCGCGTGCCATCGGGCGACTGTTGCAGGAGCTGGATGAGTTGGACGAGCGATTTCTCGCGCACATGCAGGCGCATATCCCGGCGGTGATCGCCACGCTCAGGCATGTCGCGCTCACCAGTGAGGATCGCGTCTTCCCACCCCAGGCGTTGGAACCCATTTTTGTCGAGATCGAGGCGCTTTCCGATGCGGCCGACCGGGTGGCCGCGGCGAATATCAGCCTGTTCCTGCATGGCCTGCGTACATTCCTCCGCGTCACGGCTCAGCACAAGCCGATGGTCATCCGCGAGCGATTGGCAGCCGTGGAAGAACGATTGGCGACGCTCATTCCGCTGGCCCAGCAATGGGTCGATGTCGGCCGCGTGGAACGGGCGGCCATTTTTGACATCCTCCCTATGGCGTAGCGGCTTGACGAAGCGCTCCCAATTGATACCCGGTTTGCCTGCCTCTCCGCGTCGCCTGCCCTCCACCGCTCAAAGCTGAACACGTTTCTATCCTGCTGAGAAATTTCACGTCACGCCGCCTAATTATTGAGCACATTGCGGGCATTCCTACGCAGCCACTGCCGGCGGAGGTCTGTCCACATGGTTGCGCACAGTCCGTCCACAGTTCTTGTGGACAGGGAAGAATGATGCCACTCAGTTGAGATCGCCGGTTCCCCACGTCAATCCTGAACGATCGATCCACCACCTGCTGAACACGTGTTGCCGTGCGAGCTTGGAGGGAATCAACTCCGTCGGCCTGCGCCCCCTGTGCTCACGCCTCTTGCTCGTCGAGTGAAGAGGGGCCCTGCACGGAAAAGGTATGCTTGCTTCGCTGCTCGCTGAAATTTGTCCCGGTCCGACACATTTTCGCTTGCGGTTGAGGTTGCGATTGTACGACCATCACGCCCATGGCAAAACTGATCTCTCTCAAGCAGCAGGAAGGGCACGACGCGCGGGCGACGGCCTACATCAAAGCGTACATGTTATTTCCGGCCGGCATCCTTGGCCTGATTTCCATGATCGGCGGGGTCGGCGGGCTCGGATATCAGCTCATCGCCACCGACACCTATACGTGGTGGACCTTTCTCCAAAGTTCCGGGTTGTTGCTGCTGGGCGGGGTGCTCGGGTGGGTGCAGACGACGTACCACCGGTGGATTTTGACCAATCGCCCGGAGGTGTTTGCGGCGCGCATGCGGCAGCCGACGGTCAGTAAGAGCGGCAAACCCAAACGAGAGAGTGCGGCCAGTCAGGAACAGGCCAGTGGGTCGCCGTGGGCACCAGGTGCGTATATGGTCGGCCTGGCGGTATTGCTCGCGGGCTCAATGGTCAGCATGCTCTATGGCGCGGTCCATCCGATCGCGGCCTGTTTCCTGCCCTGGGCGGGATTTTTCTGGGCCAAACTGTTCTTTTGGAAGTCGATGCTGAAGAACTAACGATGCGGCTGACGCGGGCTATTTGCGACGGGGCTTGCGGGACTTGGCGGGAGGTTGTCGGGTCTGTTCCAGTTTCGCGAGGCGCTCTTCCAACTCGCGGACGCGCTGGCGTAGTTCCGGCAACTGCGGAATCACCGCCTGGGCCTTCAGAAACGTCGCGTGGGGCATCACCGGCGCGCCGGAGACGATTTGATTGGGCTCCAGACTTCTTGTGACGCCGGACTTAGCCGCAATCATCACCTGATCGCCGATCTGCAAATGGTCGGCGAGGCCGGCCTGGCCACCCACCATCACATACTTTCCCAGCGTCGTACTCCCCGCGATACCGACTTGTGCGACGAGAATATTGTGCTCACCCACCACCACGTTGTGGGCGATCTGCACGAGGTTATCGATTTTCGTCCCGCGCTTGATGACGGTGTTGCCGAACGTCGCGCGATCCACGCTCACATTGGAGCCCAGTTCCACGTCATCCTCGATGAGCACGCCGCCCAATTGCGGAATCTTCTGGTGACGTCCCTGATACTGGACGTAGCCGAATCCGTCACTGCCGATCACCGTGCCGCTGTGCACGATCACGCGAGCTCCGAGACGGCAGCCTTCACGAACCACCACGTTGGGGTAGAGGAGGGCATCATCACCGATGGCGCTATCGTCGCCGATAAAGACCCCCGGATAGAGGGTCACCCGCGCGCCGATGGAGACGCGGTCCCCGAGGGTCACGCCGGGCCAGATCGACACATCCGCGCCGATGGTCACGTCCTCGCCGCGGGTGATGCCCTGGGCGATGCCGCGCATGCGGGTCGGTCGCGCAAAAAACTGCTGGGCGGCCCGTGCAAAGGCATACGCAGGATTGTCCACCACGAGTTGCGGTGACGGGCAATCCGGCAGGCGACGTCCCACGAGCAGGGCTCCGATAGTGGCGGTCTGCGGAGATTTCAAATTGCGTTCGGAGGTCAGGAAGGCGAGGTCGCCCGGTCCGGCCTCTTCCAGGCTCGCCACTCCGGTGACGGTCGCATCCGGTGAACCGACCAGCTCTCCTCCGACATAACTGTGGAGTTCCCGGAGTGTCAGCGGCGTGTGCCTCGGTGCGGTCGTCATACGGCTAGGCCTTCTTGCTCTTGGTAGAACGCTTGGCGGCAGGTGTCTTCGGGGCGGCTTTCGCCGGAGTTTTCGCGGCCGCCTTTGCAGGAGCCTTCGGAGGGGCGACGCGGCCTTGCACATAGGTGATCACCTGGCCGACGGTGGTCAGGCCGACGAGGTCCTGGTCGGGGATCTGGAGATTAAAGACTTCTTCGATGCGGTACAGCATTTCGATTACCGCCATCGAATCCAAACCCAGGTCGTCCCGCAGGTGATGGGTCGTCTGAATCGACGCCGCATCCCGCTTGAGATAGTCCGCCAGCGCCTGAATGATCTTGTCGGAAACGTCTGAAGTCTTAGCCATAACCGGTTCCTTCGTTTCTTGCCGGCACATCGCACGTGCACGAATGTCGTCGCCCGACGCGGGTCAGGTCGATAGAGATTTTAAGACGACCGCGGCATTGTTACTGCCGAAGCCGAACGCGTTGATCAGCGCGACCTTGGTTTTGCGGGTTTGCGGTTGCGCAGACAACCCCGCGAGGGCGCAGGCCGGATCCGGATCGTCAAGGTTGAGCGTCGGGTGGATCTGCCCGCTGGTAAGGGTCAGGGCCGAGACGATCCCGGCCAGCGAGCCTGCCGCACCCAGCGTATGCCCCACGAGTGACTTCGTGGCGCTCACCGCCAGCTTATCCGCCCGGGATTTGAACAAGAGACGAATGGCCTTCACCTCGACCGCATCACCCACCGTCGTGGAAGTCGCATGGGCATTGATGTAATCGACTTGCGCAGGCGTGACGCCCGCATCCTTCAAGGCCAGGCGCATCGTGATGGCCACCTCTTCGCCGTCCTCGCGTGGAATCACCATGTGATGAGCTTCGCTGGTGGCGGCGTATCCGGCCACTTCCGCGTACATCCGGGCCTTGCGTTTCTTGGCGTGGGCGAGCGATTCGACAATCAGCGCGCCGGCGCCTTCACCCATGACAAAGCCATCCCGTCCGCGATCGAAGGGTCGTGAGGCTCGTTCCGGTGCATCGTTATACTTGGTCGAAAGTGCGCGCAGCGAGCAAAATCCGGCAAAGACCAGGGGCGTGATACTGGCATCGGCGCCGACGACGATCACCGCATCCGCCGTGCCGGCACGAATGGCGTGCATGGCCTGACCAAGGGCATGGGCGCTCGATGAGCAAGCCGTGGAAATCGTCAGGTTGGGCCCTTTGGCCCCATAGGCCATGGCCACGATGCCGGAAGCCGAATTCAGTGTAATGACCGGAATAAAGTTGGGATGCACACGGTGCGGGCGTTTCTGTTCGTACAGCTGCGTGATTTCCCGTTCGCCCATCACCATGCCGCCCATGCCGGCGCCGACGATGACTCCGACACGGTGCGGCTCTTCCCGCTCCATGCGGAAGTCGGCGTCCGCCAGCGCTTCCTTGGCGGCCACAAGGGCGAACTGGGCATAGCGGTCTACCCGGTCGCCTTGGCCGGCCGGGAGATACTGCTCGGGGGAAAATCCAACAATGCGTCCGGCTACGCGCGACCGGTACCCTTCCAGCGGGAACGGATCGAAGGAGGTAATGGCCGAGATCCCGGACCGGCCTTCCAATGCCGCTTTCCAGAACTGCGGCACCCCGATGCCGATGGGGGAGACGACTCCCAGACCTGTGATGACGACTCTCGTCGACATAGAACCCTTTCACTGCTTGCCGGTGATGCCTTGTGCGGCCTGTCTACTTACCGTACGGTGGCGCCACAGTCAATGCTGGAGACGGTCACGCGTTCAGCATCCGTCTAGTAACGCACTTTCAACAGCAGATAAAAGCCGAACGTGAGAAATACCAGATTGGCCATCCAGCCTGCCAGCATCGGCGCGAGTGCCCCGCCGCGTCCCAGCGCAATGGCTACGGAATGGGTGGACCAGTAAAAGAATCCTACGGCCATCGCTTGTCCGATGCCCATGGCCATGCCGCTGCCGCGCACGCCGGTGCGCCGGAGGCTCAAGGCAATGCCGACGACCACCATAATAAAGGTCACGCAGGGGAAGGCGATCCGGCCATAATAATCCGTCAGCAGGCGCGGGAGGATCGTGCCGCCCAGATGCAGCCGATCGACATAGGCGCGAATCTCCGGCAGCGTCATCGTTTCCGAATCCAACTCCAGCCAGGTCGTGAAGTCGTCGGGAATTTGCGCGAGCGGCAGGGGTTCGGCCTGAAAGCTGTTTACCGAGACCGTCCCATCCTGCCGGAACGAGCGCCGGATCCCGTCTTCCAGGACCCAACCCTGCGGCGAATACACCGCGCGTTGTGCTTCCGCAATCTGCTCCAGCTCGAACGTGGGGCTCAAGCGATAGAGGCGGATCTTCCGTAACACGGCTCCGCCCGGGTCGATGGTGTCGATGTTCATCAAGGTTTGGCCGCCCAGGCTCACCCAGGGCTGTGCCGCTTTGAGCGAGACCGGTACCGCTCGTTTTTCAATCCGGGTGGTCTTGATCTGCTCGGCCTTGGCGAGGGCGAGGGGGATGATGGTCGAACTGAACGCAAACAGGACCAAGGCCAAGACAGTACCGAGAAACAGGAACGGGGAGGTGATCCAATAGAGACTGATGCCGCAGCTGCGCATCGCGGTGATTTCATGGCTGCGCGACAACAGGCCGATCGTAAGCAGGGTCGCCATCAGGACCGCCAGCGGCGCGATCTGGTAGGAAATGGCGGGCATCTTGAGGACGAAGTAGGCCAGCACATCGAGGGCATGGGCGTCGTACCGCAGGAAGCGGCGCACCTTCTCGAAGAAGTCGATGACGAGGTAAATCGTCATGAGCCCGGAGAAGCACATGCCGAAGATCTTCACGTACTCGCGCAGCATATAGCGGAACAGAATGTTCATAGGACTATTGGCGGCTCACCCGATAGAACCACAGAATAGTGACCACGGTGAAGATGACGTTGGGTAACCAGGCGCCGGCGAACGGAGAAATCCACAGGGTGGTGACCAGGAACTCGCAGGCCACATTGAGGACATAGTAGGCGATGACCACCAGCACGCCCACCGCAAACCCGCCGATGCTGCCTGAACGTTTGGATACGATGCCGACCGGCACCCCCAGGATACAGAACACCAGCGAGGCCGCCGGGAAGGCCAGGTCCTTATAATATTCCATCAAACGCCGCAACGCGTTGGTATCCGTCCAGCCGGTGCTCTCCAGTTTGGCGCGAATGACGTCGATCGGCGTGCGCTCCTCCGCGCCGTACAGGCTCGCGCTGATGCTCAGCTTTAAGTCGTACGACGTAAACGAAATCTTCTGATATTCCTCCGGAGTCTGGGGGCGGCTATGGATGACGCCGTTCATCAGCCGCAGCGCCACCTGGCTGCTGGCCGGATCGGTCATCACCTGATACTGCTGGGCCACGATGATGCGTGGATCGGCCGGGTTGCGTTCATCGGCCACGAAAATGCCCCGGTTGTCCTGTCCCTCCTGAGCATCCGGTACGTAGATCGTCATTTTGGGGATGGCTTCGTTAAAGACGCCGCGATCGAGCTCCAGCACGAGTTCGTCGCGCAACAGGTTCAGCGCCACTTTCTTGAGATTGACGTTGCTCCAGGGTTGCCCGTACTGCGCCATCGCCAGCGTCAGGCCGCAGACCAGCGCGGCGAATAGAAAGACCGACTGGGACAGCCGCAGGAGGCTGAAGCCGGCGGCGCGCATGGCGACGAGTTCCTTGTCGAGGGATAACCGGCCGAAGGCTGTAATGGTGGCAATAATGCCCGCGATGGGCAGGGTGAGGACCAGAAACGACGGCAGCAAATGGGCGAACACTTTCAGGACCGAGAGAAAGCCGATCCCCTTCGTCACCAGCAGTTCCACCAGTCGCAACAGCTCTTTCGTGAGCATCACGAAACAGAGCGCAGCCAGGCTGATGCCGAACGGGGAGAAGAGTTCGCGGAAAATATAGCGATCGAGGATGGTGTGCAGCACGAGGGCGGTCGAAATCCTACATCGGAGACTTGGGTTGCCGCACTATAGAAGAGTCTACGGAGCTTGTAAACAGATCTGAGATCCATTCTCGAAACTATCCGCTTGACAAGATGTGCACCCCATGGTACATCGCTGCGCACTTTTCAGTAGGTCACGATGGTTCGGGTTGAATATTGTCTCAACGCCTCGCAAGAGCTTCCACGCTCGTCGGTTTTATTTCTCCTTTTATCGTCATCATTACCATGCCATGCGACTCAGCCGGCGAGCTGATGCGCTCATTATGTCTGTGCGTTGAGAAAGGGAGGACCGTATGAAGACCAAGGGGACAGTGAAGTGGTTCAACGATCGTAAGGGGTTCGGGTTTATCCGGCTCGATGGCGGAGACGATGTCTTCGTGCATTATTCCGCGCTGCAGGGCGAGGGATTCAAGACGTTGAAAGAGGGTGAGAACGTCGAGTTCGACATCGTGCAGGGAGCCAAGGGGCCGCAAGCGGCGAACGTGTTGAAGGACCTCGCGCCGGCGTCCTGATCGCCGGGCATCGTAATCCGCGGCCCCTCTGTGTTCCGGAGGGGCCGCCGGTTTGCCCCCGTTGGTTTCATCCGCTCTGGACGCCGCGTTCGCGGTGTTGCTGTTTTATCCATTTGTTTGACAAAGAAAAGGCAGACTGTTAGCGTTGACTCTCAACGTCGGGTGAGGAGTCTTCTTGGCTGTCGATCGCCGAACAGTTCTCCAAAACGCGCAGCTCTTTGCCTCCAAGGGGCAGTACGAAGCTGCCATCGCCGAATGGCGAAAACTCACCACCGATACCCCGGCCGACGGGACGATTTTCAACTCCATCGGCGACCTCCAGCTGAAACGCAATGCCACGCCTGACGCCGTCGCCGCCTTTCTTCAAGCCGCCGGCGCGTTCCGTTCCGAAGGGTCTGTCCTCAAGGCCATTGCCGCCTATAAAAAGATTCTCAAAGTCGATCCCACCAAGATCGACATCTATCGGCACCTCGGCGATTTGAATGCGGAGCGCGGGCTCTTGAGCAGCGCCGTCCAGGATTATTTGACCCTGGGCAAGCACTACTTCAAGGACGGCCGCAACAAGGAAGCCCTCGAGATCTACCGCAAAATCATTTCACATGATCCGTCCAATCTGGACGCACAGCTGCGCGTGGCGGAACTGTGTGAACAGGAGCAGTTGATCGACGAAGCGATTCGCGTATATCTCCAACTCGGGCGGGAGCGTTCCGCCGCCCAACAATATGAACAGGCCAATGCCATGTATGCGGCGGTCTTGCGCCTGAATCCGGAGAACGCCGAAGCCAAAGAAATCGTCACTATGATCGAGTCGGGCGGAAGCGCGCCCTCAACCGTGGTACGCGCCGCCAAACCCTCTGCGGCCGCGGCAAAGCCGGGTGAAGGCAGCGATCTCATGGCGGAAGCGACGCGGCGGATCGAAGAAGGGCAATATGCCGGCGCCGAAGCCATGTTGACGCAGTTACTGAGCCGGGAGCCGGGCAATCCGGAAATCTGCCAACTGCTGGCGCGGCTGCATCTGTTGCAGGGCAATCTGCAAGTCGCGTTGGGCGAATATCGATTCCTGGCCGGTGCCGCGTTGCGCGCGCAAGACTATGCCATGGCCGAGTTGTTGATTAACGACTATCTCAAGGTCGAGCCGGCATCCGTGCCGATGTTGGAACTGCTGGGCGAGCTCTATCAGGAAAAAGGAGATGCCGCCACGGCGGCGCAGCATTTCGGCAGGGCCGTGGAGATTTTGCTGGAACATCCGGAACCGGGTATGCCCACCCTGCCGGCTGAGCTGTTTGAGAAGGTCCAGGCCCTGGCTCCGGGCAGCGCCATTGCCCGCAAGCTCGCGCCGGCGTTCGACCCGACTGCCTCATCGTCCACCGAATCGGAAGTCACAGAGCCGATGGTGATGACACCGGAGCCTGTCGCGATCCAGCTCGAACCGGAACCACAACCGGAACCGGCTCCCGCTCCGGTCATTGCCGCGCCTGCGGTAGACATGCCGTTCCGATTGCAGGACAGCTCGCCTACCCCAGCCGCTCCCGCGCCGGTGATGGCGCCTGTGCTGGCTCAGGTCACCCCGCCGCCTCCGCCCGTTCCGGCTCCGGCGCCGCCCGTTGCCCAGGCCGCGCCCGTCGAGCCTCCTCCGGCCCCCGTTCCTGCTGCGCAACCCGTGGCCCAGGTGGACGCGGAAACGCAGTACGCGCTGGGTATGGCCTATAAGGACATGGGATTGTTGGAGGAAGCGAAGGAAGAGTTCGTCTCCTCGATGAAGGACTCGGGGTTCTTCGTCGATTCCTGCCTGATGCTGGGACTTTGCCTGAAGGAGCAGAACCGGTTCGATCAGGCCATTCAATTGCTGGAGAAGCTCATCGCCGACTCGCGCTGCCGGGGAGGCAATGCCCAGCTCGTGCGGTATGAACTGGCGATGCTCTACGAAAAAACCGGTGCCCGCGATCGGGCGCTCGCCATGTATCAGTCCATTCCCTCGTTCCACGATGTGCCTCGCCGGGTCGAAGCGCTACGCAACCTCGGCACCAACGGGGTCACCCATCCGGAACTTCCCGCTTCCAGTCAGATCAGTCCTCTCCCACTCGCGGGCCACTAGCCCACCGACCGCGTGCTCACTGGGCACAGGCCCCTCACCATTTCGGCGGCGTTCACACACGTGATGCGATCTACGGCACTACGCCTGCGTGCGATTGACCTGATTCAGAGCCGGCCTCCCGGCGCAGACTGCGGCAATGTTCTCCAGGCAGATCATTCCCATGCGCACACGCGTCGCCAAGGTCGCGGAGCCGAGGTGCGGGAGGAGCACTACCTGCCGCAGGTCGCGCAGACTGGGGTGAAAGACCGGTTCCTGTTCGAACACATCCAACCCCGCGCCGGCCAGTTGACGTCGCAAGAGTGCATCGACCAACGCGCCTTCATCCACCACCGGTCCCCGTGAGGTATTGAGCAGGAACGCCGTGGGCTTCATGAGTGCCAGCTGCCGCGGGCCGATCAAGTGATGCGTCTCCGGCGTAAGCGGTACATGCAGAGTCACGAAGTCGGCTTCTCTCAGCAGGTCGGGCAGGGGGCGCTGTTCCCATTGCGACGAGATGTGTCCCGGCGCATGCGGGGTTCGTGAGCTGTAACAAATGCGCATGTTAAATCCGGCGGCCCGCTTCGCCACCGCCTGTCCGATCCGCCCCATGCCGACGATACCCAGCACCTTGCCCGAGACATCCGTCCCCAGCATTTGAGTCGGGGCCCAACCGGGCCAGGCTCCCGCTCGCACGTAGGCGTCGCCTTCCGCCACCCGCCGCGCCACCGCCAGGATCAAGGCCCAGGTGAGATCGGCCGTCGAGTCGGTCAACACGTCCGGCGTGTTCGTGACCACAATGCCCTTGGCCGTCGCGGCGGTGAGGTCGATGTTGTTATACCCCACGGCGTAGTTCGCCAGGATCTTGAGTCTGGTCGGCTCGGCCAGCAGGGCCGCATCCACGCGATCGGTCAGGGTGCAGATGGCCGCATCGGCTTCGCGAAGGCCTGCCTTGAAGGTCTCCCATGAGGGTGCGATGTCGCGCGGCTCATTGAAGAGCTGAAACTGCTGGCGGGCGGCCGCCATGACCGGATCGGGCAACAGTCGGGAGATATAAAGGATGGGAGGTGACATGGCGCCTCGTTCGAATGGCACGTATCTTAGCGAATCGGGTGCTAAGCAACAACTCACTTGTCCTGCTCTCTTCCGAGCGACTACAATAACGCAACGTAATCACAAGCATGACCCTCATCCTTCCTAACACCTCATCCGTCGTCGTCAGCGACCTTCGGCAACTCCTCGGACAGGCGAAGGTCTGGAACGATGTGCCTACGCTGACCGCCTACGCCGTCGATGCCAGCATTTACCGGATGCAGCCGCAAGCCGTCGTGCTCGCGGAGCATGAAGGCGACATCGATACCGTCGTGCGATTTGCGGTGGAGCGGGGCATCCCCCTCACGCCGCGCGCCGCCGGTACTAATCTCACCGGCTCCGCGATCGGTTCCGGCATCATCCTGGATATCTCCAAGATGAACCGCATCCTCGACGTGAATGAGGAGGAACGCCGGGCCCGTGTGCAGCCGGGGATCGTCCTGGCGGAATTGAACAAGCAACTCGGGCGCCGCAATCTCCTCTTCGGTCCCGACCCGTCCAGCGGCGACATGTGCAAGCTCGGGGGCATGCTCGCCAACAATTCGGCCGGGCCCCACACCCTCATCTATGGTTCCGTGAAAGACAACGTTCAGGCCATGCGTGTCTGCCTGCCGTCCGGCTCCTGGCTCTCCGCTTCCTCGATGAACCTGAACGATCCTGAGTTGGATCAGACCCTCGCGGCCCATCCGTCGCTCAAGTTGATCCTCGACCTCGTCCAGCGGCAGCGCGGCCTGATCGACGGCAAGAAGCCGACGGTGAGCAAGAACAGTTGCGGGTATAACTTGTTCGGCCTTGCTGACGGGCTGAGTCGCGATGTCTTCGATCTCCCCAAACTGTTCGTCGGCAGTGAGGGTACGTTGGGAGTGGTGAGCGAAGCGATGCTTCGTCTCGTGCCGAAACCACAGGGCACGTTGACGGCGTTGATCCACTTTCGCCGTCTCGAAGAAGTCGGGGAAGCGGTGCCGCATCTGTTAAGCCTCCGGCCGAGCGCACTGGAAGTCATGGATGCGAACACGCTGAATTTGATCGGCCGGTCGG
Source organism: Nitrospira sp. (assembly GCA_024998565.1). Taxonomy (NCBI): domain Bacteria; kingdom Pseudomonadati; phylum Nitrospirota; class Nitrospiria; order Nitrospirales; family Nitrospiraceae; genus Nitrospira; species Nitrospira sp. The sequence goes on along the minus strand of JACOEM010000005.1, from coordinate 260,223 downwards.
CGCATGGCATTCCCGCCGATGCCGCCGCCACCCTGCTGGCCGAACTGGACAGCAGCGAAGGCGAAGCCGATCTGCGTGAACGGGCCGATCAAATGGCTGCCATCTGCGGGCGTTATCAACTGTGCGGCGACCTCACCATTGCCTACGACAAGGAGCAGCGCGACCAACTCTGGAAAGCGCGCAAGGCCTTGTACCCCACACTCTATCGCTTCGATCCGCGCAAGAAGCCGATCAACTTCGTGGACGACGTGGTCGTGCCCGCCACGCGGATCAGCGAGTTGATCCGCTACCTGGAAACCTTCTTCGAGGGCCAGCATGTGCCGGTGGCGATCTTCGGCCATATCGGTAACGGCAACGCCCACATCACGCCCCTGCTCGACGTGAACGACCGGCAGGATTTCGACAAGATGGTGCAGGCCTACCACGAGATTCACAGCGCGGTGCTCTCGCGGTTCGAGGGGTCCATTTGCGGCGAACATGGCGACGGCCGCGTGCGGGCGGAATATGTGCGCAAGATGTTCGGTGATGAGTTGTATCAACTCTTCGTGCAGGTGAAGCAGACGATCGATCCGGCGAACGTGATGAACCCCGGCATCAAGATCAGCGAGACGCCCTTCACCGAACACATCGACTACCAGCGCCTCTCGAAATCCTGTGCGACCTGCGCGAAGTGCAACTCCGTCTGTCCGGTCTACGACGTCTTCCAGTCGGAAGACATGAGCTCGCGCGGCTGGTTCGAAATCGTCACGGCGAAGGACTACAGCTACCTCGACTCGAAGCGGGTGGTGGAGGCCTGCTTGAACTGTAAATCCTGCCGCACGATCTGTCCGGCCGGGGTGGATGTGTCGGAGCTGATCCTCCAGCGGCGCGCCGAGAATCCCAACCAGGGCTCGCGCTGGCTCTTTGCCCTACAGGCGAAATTGCCGGTATTTGAAGCGATACTTAAACTATTGGCCAGGACGCAATCGTGGTGGGATCGGCCCGCTCCACGCGGTCTGCTCGAACGGCTGGCCGCGCCGGTGATGAAACGCATCGCCTCCACGGCCAAACTCCCGGCGGACATGGTCCTGCCCAAACTCGCGACGATCCATCTGCGCGACCGGTATCCGGAGTTGACGCAACCCTCGAAGTCCAAGACCGGCCCCCGCGTCGCGTACTTTCACGGCTGCGCGGCGAACTACTTCGACGACGGGGTGGGGGACGCGGTCATTTCTGTCCTGCGCAAACATCAGGTCGAACCGGAACTTCCGCCGCAGCGTTGTTCCGGAACGCCGATCGAAACTTACGGGCATCTGGATCTGGTGAAGGACAACGCTCGCTTCAATCTGCAGTCCCTGGCGGGCTATGATCAGGTCGTCACGGGTTGCGCCTCCTGCACGCTGATGCTCAAGGAATACAAAAAGTTTTTCGAGAGCGGGCCGGAACAGCAGGCGGCGGAGGCGTTGGCGAAGAAGGTGCTCCACATCACGGAATTCGTGGCGCGCTCCGACCGGCATCCACCGATGGGGACGCCGCAAGGCCAGGGCGGGAAGGTGACCTACCATTCGTCCTGTCACCTGCGAGCCGCCGGGGTGACCAAGGAGCCGCGGCAGTTGCTCAAACAATTGCCGGGATCGGACTATGTGGAGATGACCGATGCCGACCGCTGCGCGGGCGGGGCCGGCACCTACATCGTCAAGGACTACGACACCTCGCAAAAAGTCTTCGACCGGAAGCGGCGGAATATCGAGCAGAGCGGGGCGGAGACGGTGGCCACCAGTTGCCCGGCCTGCATGATTCAGCTCAGCAACGGCATGCGCGGCCGCGTGGCCGTAAAACATGTGGCGCAATTACTCAAGGACGCCTATGAGGCGGGGGCTGCCACCGAGACAGGATCAGGAGCGGGCCAATGACCTTTCGCAAAGTGGATATGATTTTTGTGGTGCTGGCGCTGCTCGTGGTGGGAGGCGTGGCCCTGCTGCCGTCGCCGCGCGACCGCAACCCGAAGGTGCCGGCCAACAGCGCGCACCAGGCGATCACCGTAGAGAGCCAGTGCACGACTTGCCATACGCCGACCGGCGCGCGCCCCTTGCCGGGGCAGCATCCCAAGCGGCAGGATTGCCTGCATTGCCACGCGCGGGCGCAAGGGTGAGGCGGGAAACGTGAAACGTTAGACGTGAAACGTGAAACGTAAAAGGCGAAGAAATAGGACGTAAGAGGCAAAGCATAAGCCGGAACACGACCGAAAGTCGTTTCACCTTTTACGTCTCACGTTTCACGCCCCACGCACCGACTGAATAGGAGGATTCATCGACTATGGTCAAAGTGTTGATTCTTGGGCCGACGTTACAACAGCGGGTGACGGAACCGGAATTGGATGTGGAAGTGGAAGGATCGGTACCCATTAAGCTACTCATCGAAGGCAATGCCGACCTCATGGATGCCCTGGCGCCGTTCGTGGTGCGCGGCGAACTGCTGGTGACCGTGAACCGCAAGGTCGGCTCACTCGATTCCGTGGTGAAAGACGGCGACGTGTTGAAAATCGCTCACCAATCCCGCGCCTCCTACGACGGCACCACCGATATTCCTACCTGAGTGGGAGACGGCCTCGAGGGCCGGCGCCCGTGAAGCGTGAAACGTAAAAGGTGAAACGTTTGGGTCCGGTCGGAACGCCTCCCCAGGTCCCTACGAGATACGGTTCCTCTTCCTCCCCTCGGGCCATCCTGGTAGACTGGCGCCGCAATCGACCGGGCCGGGAGCGGGGAGACGATGGCGCGCAACGATCAGGCGGTGCGTCTGTTGGTGGTGTTGAAGCAGTTGGAGGCGTCGCGGCAGGGCCTTACGCTGGAGCAGCTGGCTGAGTCGCTCGCGCCCGGCTCCACCCGGCATCCTCGCACCCTTCGTCGCGACCTCGCCGCGCTGGAAGAGGCGGGCTACCCCCTCGTCACCGAACGCATCAACGGTCAGACCTGCTGGCGGCTCATGGAGGGATTTCGAAACGTCCCCGGGTTGCGCTTCTCCCCCTCTGAGCTGATGGCGCTGACCTTCAGCCGTCGGCTCATTACCCCGCTGGAAGGCACCGAACTCCACACCTCTCTGCAGTCTGCCTTAGGCAAGGCCGCCGCCGCGCTGCCGCCGCAGGGCGTGGCCTTGGTCCAACAGCTCGACGGCACCTTCAGCGTGGGCCTCGGTCCGCACAAACGGTATCGGCAACATCGCGAAACCATCGACCGCCTCACCAGAGCCATCACCAACGCCACGACCGTGCAGATCCGTTACGATTCCGCCTCGCGCGGCCGCACGACCAGGCGCGAAGTGGATCCCTATCGGCTCTGGTACGCGACCGGCGGCCTCTACCTCATTGCCTACTGCCACCTGCGACGCGAGCCGCGCATGTTCGCCGTGGAGCGGATCAAGTCCGTCACGCCCACCGACCATCCCTATCAGATGCCGCTGCATTTCGATCTCGACGCCTTCGTGCAGGATGCGCTGACCGTCATGCGCGGGCCGCGCATCGAGGTGGAATTGGAGTTCAACAGGGCCACCGCCGCCTGGGTGAAGGATCGCGTCTGGCATGCCACACAGGGGACCAAACGCACCAAAAGCGGCGGTCTGCGGATGACCCTCTCCGTGGCCGATACGAGAGAGCTGATCGGGTGGGTGCTGAGCTTCGGCAGCGGGGTGAAGGTCCTCAAACCCGACAGCCTGCGGGAAGCCGTGCGCCAGGAAGCGCAACGGATCGCAGCGCAAGTATAGGCCAATCTCTGTCAGGGCGAATCTTGTTTGTGGTGTATACGATACGAAGGAGAGACCATGAGAAAGAAACCATCCGGCTCATCAGCGCAAGGCAGGCGAGTCGAAAAGAGCGTCAAGCATATACCGGACTCGCAAATTGATTTCTCCGATATCCCGGAAGCGACGGACGCAGAGTTGAAACGTATGCGTCGAGTCGGCCGGCCGGCCAGCGGCATGGCCAAGCAGTTGATCGCCATTCGTCTGTCCCCGAAACTTCTGAGCCAGCTGCGCAAGATGGCTGCCAAGCAGGGGAAGCCGTATCAATCCTTGATTCATGAACTTCTAGCGAAAGCGGCCGCAAAAGCTGCGTAGAACTTTCCGCGGGCACTTCAGATGAAGAACACAAAACGAGCCAAGCTGGAAGCGGCCGGATGGGCTGTCGGGTCGGTGAAGGAGTTCCTGGGCCTGTCCGAGGCAGAGTCGGCGCTCATCGATATGAAGTTGGCGCTCAGTCGGAGTCTGCGAGATTGACGGAATAAACAGGGTTTATCACAAGTCCAACTCGCCGAATGCCTTCAATCCAGCCAATCCAGGGTGGCGAAGATGGAAGCCGGCGACCCCTCCGTGTCCATGGACCTCTTGGTCAGCTCGCTCTTGCTCCTCGGTGCCAATTCCGCCGATCTTGCCAAGGCGATCAGCGGCGAAGGCCGCAGCAAAAAGGGGCGGGCAGCGTAGCGTTACGGCCTTGCCCATCCCGTCGTTCGTATACGCCAAACATGTTCAAGGCCTGTTCCCAAGCTTCAGTCTTTTTTGTTCCCGCTATCGCTCATACGTTTCTATTTCCCTCGTATTTTACGTCGTATGTCTTACATTTCCCGATCTACGTTTTACGCCTCACGTTTCACCTTTCACGGCATCCTGTCCCCCAGCGAGATACGCTTCACGAACGACGAGCGTCGTTTCATGGTGCCGCGTGTTGTGCCTGAGTCCTTACATGCGCCCTTGGTCGCTATCCCGAAGGCCGCTTGCGAATGTCTCGGATTTAGGACATACTGGGAAGCGTGAAGTCGATCGTCTTTCATCCGAAGGCGTTGGAGTATATCCGTGATGAGGATCCTGCCATCCGGCGGGAGATCGGAGAAGCTCTCCGGGACCTTCAAAAGGGTCTGCAGCTGGGCATGCCCCTGAGTAGACCGATGCAGGTAATAGCGTCGGGGGCACATGAGCTGCGAGTAACGGGGCCATCCACTACGATGCGAGTGTTCTACTATGTCAAGCTGGCTGACGCAATCGTGGTGTTTCATGCATTTCAGAAGAAGACGCAGAAGACTCCCAAGCGCGAGTTGATCACAGGCCGACAGCGATTGAAGGAGGTGTTACATGGCGACAGCTAAAACAGGCAAGCGGGTGACTGTTCGATCCGCAGAGGACCTCGGCCGCGCATTGGGCCTCTCAGTGGCCGATACGGCCGAGATGGAGTTTCGATCCGACCTCACCGTCTCCCTTGTCAGCATTATCGAGGCCGGGTCGCTCACGCATGCGGAAATCGCAAAGCGCGCGGGGACGTCGCGGACCCGTGTCACGGCTATTGCGAATGGGAATACCGGAGGAGTGTCGACCGATGTGCTCATCCGCGTTCTGGCGGCCACCGGGCATCGGGCGGAGGTTCGGGTTAAGAAAACGGCGGCGTAACCCCTCTTCCGTTTGCCGTCAGCCAGCACAGTTCTTTCATCGAGTGACGACTCTTCGGGAATACGTTTTACCTCATTGCGCTTCCTGGTCTGCGTTGTACGCCTCACGTTTCACCGTTGACGTTTCACGCCCCCCTCGATCCCCAGTCCCCTAGACACCCACCAGCCGCTGTTGCCGGTAAAAACGCGAGTGAATTAAGGCGCGGGAAAGAGTATCCTGCGGCGCAAACTGCACGACTTGTGTCTGGGGGAATGAAGCTGCATGTTCGAACAAGCCTTTAGAAATATCGACGACGTACTCAGAAAGGAAGCCGGTTGTACCACCGAGCTGGACTATACCGAACAGACCTCCTGGCTGTTGTTCCTCAAGTACCTCGATGGGCTGGAGCAGGACAGGGCAGACGAAGCCAAGCTGGAGGGCAAGCGTTACAGCTTCATCCTGGACAAAGACTACCGGTGGGAAAGCTGGGCCGCGCCAACCCTTCGACAGAGCTCAGGGACCGGGCGAGTGATCGATCACAATAAGGCCATGACCGGCAGTGATCTCAGCGAGTTCGTCACCCTGAAACTCTTTCCCTATCTGCACAGTTTCAAGCAGAAGGCCAGCGGGCCGAATACCATCGAATACAAAATCGGGGAAATCTTCGGCGAGATCAAGAACAGGATTCGAAGCGGGTACAACCTGCGTGAGATCATCGACCACATCGACGAACTGCGCTTCCGTTCCCAGTCCGAGAAGCACGAGCTCTCGCACCTCTATGAAGCCAAGATCAAGAACATGGGCAATGCCGGGCGCAACGGCGGCGAGTATTACACCCCGCGTCCGCTCATTCGCGCCATGGTGCAGGTGGTCAAGCCCAAGATCGGCGAGAGGATTTACGACGGGGCCTGCGGGTCGGCGGGGTTCTTGTGTGAAGCCTTCGATTATCTGAAGGGCAAGGGCAACCTCACGACGAAAGACCTTACCACGCTTCAGACCCGCACCTTCTACGGCAAAGAAAAGAAGTCGCTCGCCTATGTCATGGCGATCATGAACATGATCCTGCATGGCATCGAGGCGCCGAATATCATCCATACCAACACGCTCACCGAAAACCTCGCCGACATTCAGGAGAAGGACCGCTACGACATCGTGCTGGCCAATCCACCTTTCGGCGGCAAAGAGCGGAAGGAAGTGCAGCAGAACTTTCCTATCCGCACCGGCGAGACGGCGTTCCTGTTTCTCCAACACTTCATCAAGATGCTCAAGGCGGGCGGGCGCGGAGGCGTGGTCATCAAGAACACCTTCCTGTCTAATACCGACAACGCTTCCGTGAGCCTGCGCAAACTGCTACTGGAAAGCTGCAACCTACATACGGTGCTCGATTGCCCCGGCGGCACGTTCCAAGGCGCAGGCGTGAAGACCGTGGTCTTATTCTTCGAGAAGGGCGCGCCGACGAGGAAGGTCTGGTACTACCAGCTCGATCCGGGCCGCAGCCTCGGCAAGACCAACCCGCTGAATGACGACGATCTCAAGGAATTCATCAAGCTTCAAAAGACATCAGCCGAATCGCCGAAGTCCTGGGCGGTAGATGCCAAAACCATCGATCAAACGACCTTTGATCTCTCCGTGAAGAATCCGAACGGTGGCGAGGTGGTGACGCACCGCAGCCCGCAGGAGATCATGGACGAAATCGCCGCGCTTGATGCGGAGAGCGCGGAGGTGTTGGGGGCCATCAAGGCGTTGATATGAAGGGCGGCTGGCAAATGAAGACTCTGGACCAGATCGCATTAAATCTGGACAGCAAGCGCATACCCATCACTAAGTCCGCTCGCGTTAGCGGTAAGTATCCCTACTATGGCGCATCCGGGATCGTAGATTATGTGACGGATTATATCTTTGAAGGCGATACGTTGCTTGTGTCGGAGGATGGCGCAAATTTGCTTGCGCGGTCGACGCCCATTGCGTTTCCGGCATCAGGAAAATACTGGGTCAATAATCACGCCCATATACTGAAATTCGACGACATGACAACCCAGCGATTCGTTGAGCTCTACCTGGACAGCATTCCGCTCGATGAATACGTGACAGGGGCGGCGCAACCAAAGTTGAATCAGCAGGCGCTGAACTCAATTCCAATACCGCTCCCCTCGCTCTCCGAACAGCAGCGGATCGTCGGCATTCTCGACGAAGCGTTTGAGGGCATCGCCATCGCCAAAGCCAACGCCGAAAAGAACCTCCACAACGCCCGCGCCCTCTTCGAAAGCCATCTGCAATCCGTCTTCACTCAGCGGGGGAATGGGTGGGTGGAGAAGAAGCTGCGCGACGTTTGCGCAATAACGTCGGTGCTCGTTGATCCTCGGAAAAAGGAGTTCCTCGATCTGATCCACGTCGGTGCAGGAAACATCGAATCACAGACCGGAGTGTTCATTGACCTCAAGACCGCTCGGAAAGAAGCGCTCATATCCGGTAAATTTATCTTCGATGAAAAAATGGTGCTCTACAGCAAAATTCGTCCTTACCTCATGAAGGTGGCACGGCCTGATTTTAGAGGCCTTTGTAGTGCTGATATGTATCCGCTCGCGCCCATTCCGGATCAAATTACTCGCGACTACCTCTTTCATCTTCTTCTGAACAAAGATTTCACTGACTACGCGATTCAAGGCTCGGCTCGTGCTGGAATGCCGAAGGTGAATCGGGAGCATCTCTTCGAGTTTAAGTTCTGGCTTCCCGATTTGAAGACGCAGAAGCAACTTGCGGATGACCTGGACTCTCTCGCCGCCGAAACCCAACGCCTCTCATCCATCTATCAACAAAAGCTCGCTGCGCTGGATGAGTTGAAGAAGTCGCTGCTGCATCAGGCCTTCAGCGGAGAGCTCTGATGATGAGTTTCATGGAGTCGTGATGGAAGATTTGCAGACGAACCTCGTGATTTTTCAGGAAGCCGATCGGCCGGTTGAGGTACGGTTAGATGTCCAGGGGGATACGGTCTGGTTGACGCAACGTCAGATGAGTACCCTGTTTGACACCACACCTGAAAACGTCTTAATGCACCTTAAAAACATCTTCCAGGACAAGGAGTTAGGAGAAGTGGCAACTGCTAAGGATTTCTTAGCAGTTCAAAACGAAGGCAACCGGCGAGTGCAACGGACCCTCAAGCACTACAATCTGGATGCCGTGATCTCAGTAGGGTATCGCGTCAATTCCAAACGAGCGGTGCTGTTCCGCCAATGGGCCACCCGCATCCTGCGCGAGCACCTCACCCAAGGCTATACCCTCAATCGCCAGCGATTCGAGGCCAACGCCCGCGAACTGGAAGCGGCCCTCCAACTGGTGCGCAAGGCCGCGCGCAGCCCTGAGCTTCAAGCGGATATGGGACGCGGGCTGGTGGATATCGTCACCCGCTATGCGCAGACCTTTGTGCTGCTGCAGCGCTACGACGAAGGGCTACTGACCGAACCCCCAACGACAGCAGGGGGAACACTTCCCACGTTAGATGACGCTCGTGCGGCGCTGGCCGGACTCAAGGCCGACCTGATCGCCCGCGGGGAAGCGTCCATGCTTTTTGCGCAGGAACGGCAAGAGGCCTTTGAGGCGTTGTTGGGGAATCTGGATCAGAGCGTGTTCGGCGAGCCTGCTTACCCAAGCGTGGAGGCCAAGGCCGCGCATCTATTGTATTTCGTCATCAAGAACCACCCGTTCGCCGACGGCAACAAACGGAGCGGTGCCTTTCTATTCGTCGATTTCCTGAATCGCAATGGCCGCCTGCTGGATCGCACCGGGCAACCGGTCATCAACGATATTGGCTTGGCGGCGCTGGCCCTATTGGTGGCGGAGTCAGATCCCGCGCACAAAGACACGATGATCCGTCTGATCATGAATATGCTGGCCCAGGGAGCCTGAAGTGAACGAAGCGGAGACCCGCGCTGAACATGTCGATCCTGCGCTGAAGGCGGCGGGATGGGGCGTGGTCGAGGGCAGCCGCGTTCTGCGCGAATATCCCATCACTTTGGGTCGCATCGAGGGATTGGGGCGGCGTGCGAAGCCGCTGATAGCGGATTACGTCCTCGTCTATCGCAACCATAAACTGGCCGTCATCGAAGCCAAAGCCTGGGATGAGGAACTGACGGAAGGTGTGGCGCAAGCCAAGCAGTACGCCGGGAAGATTGCCATCCGTTTTGCCTACGCCACCAACGGCCAGGGCATCTACGGCATCGACATGGACAATGGCACCGAGGGGGAGGTGCCGCACTATCCAGGACCGGACGAACTTTGGAACCGCACCTTCGCCAAACAGAACGCCTGGCATGACCGTTTCGCCACCGTCCCGTTCGAAGACAAAGGCGGGTACTTTCAAGGCCGCTACTACCAGGACATCGCGGTGGAACGGGTGCTGGAAGCCATCGCAGCAGGCAAACCCCGTATCCTGCTCACCCTGGCTACCGGCACGGGCAAGACCTTCATCGCCTTCCAGATTGCCTGGAAACTATTCCATAGCCGATGGAACCTAAGCCGCGAGCCCTTGCGCCGCCCGCGCATTTTGTTTCTCGCCGACCGGAACATTCTCGCTGATCAGGCATACAACGCGTTCTCGGCCTTCCCTGAGGATGCGTTGGTGCGAATCGAGCCGGACGACATCCGCAAGAAGGGCAAGGTGCCGAAGAACGGCAGCCTGTTCTTTACCATCTTCCAGACCTTTATGGTTTCGACGAGCTCAACCACCGGGGCTTCGGCAGGCTCAGCCACCGATCTATCGATAGATTCTGCTTCTGGGACTCGGGCTAACATGAACTCCAGTTTTAATGAGATATCTGAGATCACGAATGCCGTTGGCTACATGTATATCCTCGAATGCTCAGATGGGAGCTTTTATACGGGGAGCACTACAAACCTGCGAACTCGCCTGCAGCAACATAATGATCAAGAAGGCGCAAGGCACACGGCAGCACGCAGCCCTGTAAAACTCATCTATTACGAGACCTTCGACCGCATTGACGAGGCATTTGCCGGGGAAAAACAGGTGCAAGGCTGGAGCCGGGCAAAGAAAATTGCCTTGATCGCCGGAAACAATCATCGGTTGCCACGTTTATCACAAAGCAGATCTGTCCCTGGCACCTGGGGCGCTGATACCTCGGTCGATGAGCCTGTCGAAGCGTTCGGCGAGTACCCGCCGGACTTTTTCGACTTCATCGTCATCGATGAGTGCCATCGCGGCGGGGCCAATGATGAAAGCAACTGGCGGGACATCCTCAACTACTTTGCCCCGGCGGTACAACTCGGCCTGACTGCCACCCCCAAACGCAAAGACAACGTGGATACCTATGCCTATTTCGGGGAGCCGGTCTATATCTACTCGCTGAAAGACGGTATCAACGACGGGTTTCTCACACCCTTCAAGGTGAAGCAAATTACCACGACGCTCGACGACTATGTCTATACGCCCGATGACAAGTTGATCGAAGGGGAGATCGAATCCGGCAAGCGTTATACCGAGCTGGACTTTAACAGGATCATCGAGATCAAGGAACGCGAAGCGCACCGGGTAAAGCTCTTCATGGACCTGATCATTCAGCAAGAGAAGACGCTGGTCTTCTGCGCCATCCAGGACCATGCACTCGCAGTGCGTGATCTGATCAACCAAATGAAGTCAGTCGCCGACCCGAACTATTGCCAACGGGTGACGGCCAACGACGGGGAACTCGGCGAGCAACATCTCCGGGACTTTCAGGACAACGAGAAGACCATTCCGACGATCCTGACGACATCACAGAAGCTTTCCACCGGCGTGGATGCCCGGAACATTCGGAATATCGTGTTGATGCGCCCGATCAACTCCATGATCGAGTTCAAACAGATCATCGGGCGCGGTACCAGGCTCTATGACGGCAAGGACTACTTCACGATCTACGACTTCGTGAAGGCACACCACCATTTTAGTGATCCGGAGTGGGACGGGGAGCCGCTGGAGCCGGAACCGAAGCCTGCCCCTTTCCCGCCGCGACCGGATCTCCTGCCCGACAGGGTGCGCGAAAAGCCTGCCGAATACGCCAAACGACAAAAGATCATAGTGAAGTTGGCCGATGGCAAGGCGAGGACGATTCAGCACATGATGGTCACGTCCTTCTGGCACCCTGACGGCACGCCGATGTCGGCCCAGCAATTTATGGAACTGCTCTTCGGCAAGCTGCCTGAGTTTTTCAAAGACGAAGCGGAACTGCGCGCCTTGTGGAGCCTGCCGGACACGCGAGCCAAACTCCTGGAGCGGTTGGCCGAGAAAGGTTTCGGCAAGCAGCAGATGGCGGAGATGCAGAAGATTATCGACGCCGAAAAAAGCGACCTCTTCGATGTGCTGGCGCACGTGGCCTATGCGCTGCCGCCGCTGAGTCGCGAACATCGGGCTTCGAAGGCCAAAGTTGAAATCAGTCATCACTTCAACAACAAGCAGCAGGTGTTCCTCGACTTCGTGCTGTCGCATTATGTCACGGTCGGTGTGGAGGAACTCGAACAGGAGAAGCTGACTCCGCTGCTGCGCCTCAAGTACCACAACTCCATCGCCGACGCCGTGGCTGACCTGGGAAAGCCGGAAGAGATCGGGCAGGTATTCGCTGGGTTCCAGAAATACTTATATCAGCCTCAGATCCAGGCGAGGATATAGGATGGCTCCAGCACTTTTTCCCTTTTAACGTCGGCAACACCACCCTTGCCTGTGGAAAACAAGGCGAATCTCAACTGTTTCCAAAATGGAGGCAGTTCAAGCCACCGCGGAATTGGTGTCAGGAATGGTTTCATTGCTGAGGTCATGGCAGGTCATTTGAAGGCCTAAAATAGGGTCAGGTCTTGCAATCAAACATTCTGACCTGACGGGAGTCTATCCTTCCCGTGAGCCCCACACCTCGGTGCCTTCGGCTTGTTCACCGTTAGTCTTTTCGCTTCACGCATCGCTAGCCTCTGACTCTCCGTCCCCACCACGCCGCTGATGGTTTGATCCTGTGTTTCGCCCGCCGCCCTAATTGATCCTTCACGGACTGCCTGTTATCCTCGATCGTGATGGTGTGCCGTGGCAATGTTCACCCCTCAGGGAGGACTTCATGAAGCCGATGACTCCAGCAATGCTCCTGAAGGCGTTGACCATGTTTCGAGGGTTTACACAGACGGCGGCGGAGTATCTCAGGGACAAAGAGCGGCTTCGTCATCTCTTGGCCGCGGCGGTTTCGATTGCGCAGGGTCGCGGTGGCAAGCTGTTGAACGACCTTCAATTGTTGGTGCGGCTACTGAAAGCGTCCGTAAGCGGAGCCTATACCGGCTTTTCGGTTCACAAGCTCGTCACCATCGTGGCGGCGATTCTGTATCTCATCAGTCCGCTCGATGTGATCCCGGACTTCATTCCTGTGGTCGGTTATGCGGATGATGCGGCGGTGATTGCCTGGGTGTTGAACAGCATCGCTGAACAACTGAAGGACTTTAAGAGTTGGGAACAGGGCACGTGACCGGAAGAAGTCCTGCGACGTGAGTAGGCTTTTGCACGAAATTCCCTGTTAGAATGGCCACCCTCACGAACATGTGGTCAAGGAAAGGCCTGCGATGTCGAAGCCCTCACAACCGAATGCCGTGCTTGTGGCGATCCGCACGCCTCGCGTGACTGTGGATGAGCTGGACAGTTCGCTGCAAGAGCTCACCCGTCTGGTGACGACCCTCGGGTACCACGTCGTGGGCCGTGTGACGCAAAAGCGGAGTTCCGATAAATATGCGGCGGTCCTGGGACAGGGCAAACTGGCCGAATTGGCGCTGTGGACCGGCGGGTCCGGAAAAATCGAATCGGCGTTTGAGCGGCCGAAGCACAAAGCGGCGTCGAAGTTCGAGGCGGAGGACCCGGACGTCACGGAAGAATCAGGCGACGACGAATCGGACGATACCATCGAGGTTTCCCCAGGCCCTGGCCAGCAGGCGCAGATCGTCATCGTGGACTGTGACCTGTCGCCGTCCCAATTGAAAAACCTTGAACGTGCCGCCGGCGCGCCGGTGCTCGATCGGACCGGGGTCATCATTGAGATTTTCAGCCGGCACGCGCGGACCAGAGCGGCCCGGCTGCAGGTGGAGATCGCGCGGCTCAATTATCTTGCGCCGCGGTTGCGGGAAACCGGCGGCGGGAGCGAGCGGCAAGGCGGGGGAGTTGGTGGCAAAGGAGCCGGAGAGACGAGTCTGGAGCTCGATAAGCGAAGAATCCGCGATCGCACGAAAGAGCTCCGGACGGAATTGGCGGCGATCGGGGACGAGCACCAGACGCGCCGCGCAAGGCGGGAACACGAATTGACGGTCGCGCTCGTCGGGTACACCAATGCCGGGAAATCCTCGCTCATGCGGGCGATGACGGGCAGCGAGGTGCTCGTGGCCGACAAGCTGTTCGCCACGCTCGATACCACGATCCGGCCCTTGTATCCTGACACGCGTCCAAAAGTGCTCATGTCCGATACGGTGGGATTCATCAAAAAGCTCCCGCATGACCTGGTGGCCTCGTTCAAGTCGACACTGGATGAAGCGGCCAGTGCCTCGCTCTTGCTGTTTGTCGTCGATGCCTCCGATCCGTCCTTTCGTTCCCAACTCGATGTCACGCGGAAGGTGTTGGCCGAAGTCGGCGCCACGGAGGTTCCCAGCCTGCTGGTGTTGAATAAACGGGATCGTCTCGCGCCGGATGAACTCGCGGCCCTGAAGGCGGAATATCCCGACGCCATTGTGCTGTCCACGAGAAGCAAGGACGATCTACAGGCGCTCCGTGAGCGCATCATGGGGTACTTTGAGAGCGATATGCTCGACGAGGAATTGCGCATTCCGTTTACGGCTCAGGCGGTCGTCGCAGAGATCCGCGCCAAGATGCGTATCCTGTCCGAAGACTATGATGCCGAGGGGCTCACGATACGGGTGCGCTCGACCCCTGAGAACCTGACTGCCATCAAAAAGAAGCTCCCGCGCTGAGGCGCGGATTCCACCCTATTCGGGGTCAGGTCTTGCAATCAAACAATCGACCGATTCTGGGGAAGTGACTCGCTCCTTCGTCCGGTCGGGTGGGGCAGAATTGCGCGAACCTTACCCTCGTTGTCTGCCCAATCCGGTCGCAGGCAGGAGCGATCGACACACACATTCCTAAAAGGAGATTCTCCTAAGGCGCGCCAAAAGACCCAGCACCATCCCGATATCGACATTCGGTTCAACAAGGTGTCGTTGAATCTCACCACCCATGACGAATGCGGACTGACGCAGAAAGACTTTTTCATGGTGCGGCAATCTGACGAGGCTTAGGCGAAGCGGTAGGAACCTGTGGTGGCCTATCCCTGTGCAATTAACCCGTATTCCTTCTGCCACTGCCCCTTCCCTGTCTGTCAGTTCCATATCTCCACGAATCCCTGTGTCAGGGGATCTTCCCAGTATGCCCTCCTTCGCAGGAGGGGTACGGTAAGAGCTGAGACCGGCTCAGTTACAACATGGGAGGACGTATGATGAAACGAAGCGTTGAAATACTGCTCGTCGCAGCCCTGGTCACCGGAGGGGGAGGGCTCGCGTTTGCGGCCGATCCCATGAAAGAGAAGGAAGCCACGCCGACCCTCGGCGAGAGGATCACCAAGGATGCCGTCAAGGGCACGCTGATGAAGATCGACGGTGAGTTTTATCAGATCAGAAATACAGATGGCGATCTGGTGAAGGTCCATGTGGACAAGAGCACGAAGCTCGACAAGGTGGTCGAAGGCGATATGGTCAAAGCCTACGTCACCGATAAAGGCCACGTGACGACGTTGCAGCGGGTTGAGAAGTAAGCCGATCCCACGTCGGCCCCGGAGCGGCGGGCCTAGCAGCCTGCCGCCTGGTTCGGGTGGGCGGGGTGAGGATTGGAAGTGCCGCTCTGAGCGCTCTTCGCGCGCTTCAATGTTCAGAGTTTGGACATTCAGCAAGATTCGGCGTAGATTTTCCTGCCGTGGCCGCGACACCTCCCAAACATTTCTCGATGCTCCGCGAGTTCCATCTTGCCGATGTGCTCACGCTGGCTAACGCCGCCTGCGGACTTGCGGGCGTGTTCTTTGCCATGGAGTACATGAGCAGCCGGTTGTCGGTCCATTTTTTCGCGGCGGCCGCCCTATCGCCTGCGGCGCTGACCTTCGATTGGTTCGACGGCCGGGTCGCTCGATGGCGGCATCAGCAGTCGGTACTGGGGCGGGAGCTGGATTCGCTGGCCGACATCATTTCGTTCGGCGTCGCACCGGCGGCACTCGGGTTCGCCGCTGGCCTGCGGGGAGGGTGGGACTGGATCGCCCTGACGTACTTCGTCTGCTGCGGGGTGAGCCGGCTGGCCCGGTACAACGTGACCGCCGAGAACCTCTCCGCTGGCAGGGACAAGGTAGCCTATTTCGAAGGCACTCCCATTCCCACCACCGCGCTCCTGACCGGCATCCTCGCCCTGGCCGCCTGGCAGGAGCGTCTCGGCGAGCACCTCTACGGAGACGTCTGGACCGTCGGCCCCGGCGACCTGCATCCGTTGTCCCTGATGTTCATCCTCTCCGGCACCTTAATGATCAGCAAAACCCTCCACATCCCGAAATTGTAGAAGTCGCACTATTTCTATTTTGGGGTCACTATTTTGGGGTCAGGTCTTGCAATCGAATACTTCATCGGCCCTGGGGAAGTCACTAGCATCCCCGTCAGGTCTGATCAGTCACAATGGCGGGGGCCTGTTCAAGGGGGTGGGGAAGTGATGGACACCGCGCTGCAATATGACCGGCTGCAATTCGCCGTCACCGCCACGTTTCACTACCTCTTTCCTCAGCTCACCATGGGGCTGGCCCTGCTGCTGGTCTATTTGCGGACGCGTGACTTGCTCAGTGAAGGGGACCATTATCACCAGGTAGCGCGATTCTGGACCGGCATCTTCGCGCTAAGCTTCGCGTTCGGCGTCGTCACGGGCATTCCGCTCGAATTTCAATTCGGTACCAACTGGGCCAGGTTTTCGGAATACGCAGGCGGCATCGTCGGGCAGACGCTGGCGATGGAGGGGGTGTTCGCTTTTTTTCTGGAGTCGTCGTTCCTCGGCCTGCTCCTGTTCGGCGAATCGCGAGTCAGCCGGCGCACGTTGTGGCTGGCGACCCTGTTGTTGTGGATCGGCTCATGGTTGTCCGGTTATTTCATCCTGGCGACAAACGCCTGGATGCAACATCCGGTGGCCTATCACGTGGCGGCCGATGGTCGGCTGACGGTCGAAAGTCTGGTCGGGCTGCTCACGAACCCTTGGCTGATCTGGCAGTTTGCTCACAACATGACGGCGGCGGTCGTCACCGGCGCGTTCGTGGTGGCTGCGGTGGGTGCCCTCTACCAGCTGGCGGGGAGGCATCCCGCGCTGGCCAGGACCTGTCTGCGCACGGGCGTTGTGGCGGGCGCGTTCGCCTCGGTGCTGCTCATCACACCGACGGGACATGAGAGCGCGCGGCAGGTGTTCGAGTTCCAGCCGGTCAAGGGCGCTGCCTTCGAGGGCCTCTTTCGTACCGAGCGCGGCGCCGACCTCGTGCTGATCGGCCAGCCCAACATGGAAACCATGACGATCGATAATCCGCTCGTCGTGCCGTCGGCGCTGAGCCTGCTCGCCTATGACGATCTTTACGCGAAGGTGAAGGGGCTGGATGCTTTTCCCCCGCGCGAGTGGCCGGACCACATTGCGCTGCTGTATTACGCGTACCACATCATGGTCGGGCTCGGCACGCTCCTGCTCGCGGTGATGGGATTGGCCCTGGCGTGGTTGTGGCGTGGCCGGCTCTTCACTGCCCGCTGGTTGCTCTGGCTCCTGCTGTTGAGCGCTCCTTTTCCCTATCTTGCGACGACAGCCGGCTGGATGACGGCGGAGCTCGGCCGCCAACCCTGGCTGGTGTACGGGCTCTTTCGCACGGAGGAGGGCATCTCGCCGCTGGTCCATTCAGGCAATGCGCTCTTCACCTTGCTCGGCTTCCTGGGGATCTATCTCGGGTTGGGGCTGCTGTTCGTCCTCTTGTTCGTGGAAACTCTGCGTCACGGGCCGACGGAGCCGGTTGTGGGGCAGGTGGGGAGCTAACGTGGAAACGATCTGGTATGCCCTGGTGCTGTTCGTGTTGACCACCTATGTGGTGCTCGACGGCTATGACTTCGGTGTCGGGATTCTGTCGCCCTTCGTGGCCCGGCAGGAGAGCGAACGCCGCCTGGTGCGGGAGACGATCGGACCGGTATGGACCGGCAACGAAGTGTGGGTGATCGCCGGCAGCGCCCTGTTGTTCCTGGCCTTTCCGAAGGCCTTTGCGTCGGGGTTCAGCGGGTTCTACTTGGCCTTGATGATCATGCTGTGGCTCCTGATGGGGAGGGGGTTGGCTTTCGAGCTACGGGAGCATGTCGATCACGCGTTGTGGCGCACGTTCTGGGATACCATCTTTTTCCTGGCCAATCTGCTGCTGGCCTTCGTGGTGGGGCTGGTGGTGGGGAATCTGCTGCGGGGAGTGCCCTTGAACGCGAGCGGGTATTTCTTCCTTCCGCTCTGGACCGACTTCAGCCCCGGTCCACTACCCGGCATTCTGGATTGGTTCACTCTGCTGACTGGAGTGACCCTGGTCGCTTTGTTGACGTTGCAGGGTGCGAGTTTCCTAGTGATGAAGACGCGTGGGGAGGTGCAGGCAAGGGTGGAGGCGCTGGCGAAGTTCGCCACGGTCGTGCTTGTGCTGTTGCTCATCGCGGTGGTTGTGACGCTGCCATCAGTCCAGCCTGCGTTCGGGGCACATTATGCGGCCGCTCCCATCGGCTTTATCTGGCCCCTGGCGGCGGTGGTCGCGCTGGTCGTTCGGTACGTGGGCGCTGTCCGTCAACGGCCGTTCCTTGGCTTCGTTGCGTCGAGTGTGTCGGTCGCGAGCCTATTGGTCGCGGCGGCTTGGGGGATTTTCCCCAATCTGTTGATTGCGACGACCGGACAGGCCAACAGTCTCACGAGCCTCAACGCCGCAACCGACCGGACCGGCCTCGAAGTCGGTCTCTGGTGGGTGCCCCCGGGCCTGGCCCTCGTGATCCTGTATCAAGTGCACATTCATCGCCTCTTCGCCCGCCCGGCCGAGCCTGAATCTCCTGCGATGGCTCGCCACTAGTCTAGCCTTCTCTCATTGGGGTCAGGTCTTGCAATTGAACAATGTCACAGACTACACTCCCGCTCATGGCACGTCCCCTCCGTCTCTCATTCCCCGGCGCCGTCTACCATGTCACGAGTCGGGGTAACGCCCGGCAGGACATCGTGGCTGACGACCGTGATCGTTCACAGTGGCTGAGCTTGCTGGCCCATGTCGTCGATCGCTATGGGTGGATCTGCCATGCCTACTGCCTGATGGACAATCACTATCATCTGTTGATCGAGACGCCGAAGCCGAATGTGTCGCTTGGCATGCGGCAGTTGAACGGCCGCTACACGCAGGCCTACAACCTCCGGCACGAGCAGGTCGGGCATTTGTTTCAAGGGCGGTTTACGGCGATTCTACTCGAAAAAGACGCGCATCTGCTTGAGTTGTGCCGGTACGTCGTGCTGAATCCCGTCCGCGCGAAGATGGTATCGCATCCCCGGCTGTGGGCCTGGAGCAGTTATCGGGCGACAGCGGGGGAGACGAAGGCGCCTGCCTGGCTAACGACGGACTGGATTCTGAGCCAATTCGGGCAGCGCGAGGGGCCGGCGCAGGAGCGATATCGCACCTTTGTGGCCGAGGGGCGAGGAGAGGCGGGCCCCTGGGAACAGCTCACCGGCCAGATCTATCTGGGGTCGGAAAAATTTGTGGCGCAGCACCAACCGAATCGGGTCATCCGTGACATTCCGCGCCAACAGACGCAGGCTCAACGGCCGTCCTTGGAGACACTGTTTGAGCGGAAGACGGACCTGGAGAAGATCATCCATCAGGCCTATCGGCAGTACGGGTATCGGCTGGCCCAAATTGCGGACCATCTGGGTGTGCATGCCGCTACGGTGAGCCGCCGCCTGAAGCGGGTTGAACAGAGAAATGTGTGATTGCAAGACCTGACCCCGACAAGGGGGGAGGCTCATTTCTTGGCGGGATATACCTCGACCGTCTCCCGGATCTTGACCCATTTGTCCCATCCATAACTTCTGGCCGTGCTTCTGATCGCTTCCCGTGCGGCCTCGATGGCTTTGTTCAGCCTGGTCCGGTCCAACGTGGACGCATGTCGCACGACAATTTGGAGCGTTTGCGGATCGGCGAGTACAATGTCGAGCGAATAGGGATGGTCGGGAGTGGCCTCCCGTCTCAGTCCGGCTCGCATGAGTAATGCCAGCCACTCGCCTTCCGTGGGTGTGTACGGCGTGACGCCTGGCCGACTGCGCGTCGGTTGCGACTCCGTGGTCGTCACTTCCTCTCTGTCCTCCCGACATTGATTGTCGCTGCAGGCCTTGGTTCGGGTTTGCCGAGTCTCCAGACAATCGTTCCTATCGCCTGCACTAATGGCATTATCGAGGCATTTTCTCGCCTCAACTTGTGCGGCGTTGAAACAATCGGAACAGGGGCTCTGCGCGTAGACCGGCGTGCCAAACAACACGAGCGCACAGAACGCGAGCACAAGTCGTAGGGTCATGATCGGATCTCCTGCAAGCCGTGCCGAAACCACCTGGCTCTTGAAGAGTTGCCGCAGCCTGTCCATTCCTGCCTCATCCTGTACGCCACTCGCTCCTATTTTTCAATCGTGTTGCCGGCCGTTCTATCAGGCATCACGCTTGGAGTGAGTCAGGTCTGGCAATGATTCCTGACGAGGCCGTACACTCGCCGGTAATCCAGTTCCTCTGTCTGGATTTCTCCGTGCCCCGGAATTTGCAACCAGGCAGGACAAGGGCGGGCAGAGAACGGACAATTCGATTGCAGGATTCCAGCGTAGTTCGACGAGAAACGCGCCGGCTGCGGCGGCCGTAAGGAAAGAGTAATTTGTGTGATTGCAAGACCTGACCCCAAACAAAGAGAGAGGGCCTCGATGTTGAACGACAGCGTGAAAGCGGCGGTGCTCGAATTTCGACGGAAGCGGGATTGGGAACAGTTTCACAAGCCCAAGGAACTGGCGGCGGCTATCGCCGTTGAGGCGAGCGAGTTGCTGGAGGTCTTTCAGTGGAAATCGCATGACGAGGTGGCGCGTTTGCTGGAAAGCCCGGCACGGGTTCGGGTGGAGGATGAAATTGCCGATGTCGTGATCCTGCTCTCTTACCTGTGTCATGATCTCGGTTTAGATGTGAACGCCGCGGTGCTGGCGAAACTCAAGAAGAACGACGCCAAGTACCCGGTCGAGAAGTCCTATGGCAATGCCCGGAAGTATGATGAGTGATCGAGCCTCACGCCTGTTCCAGGGAGGTCTCATGATGTGGCAATCTGTCTTGTTGTCCGTGGCGGTCTCGGTCGCGTTCGCCGGCTGCGGGGCGACCAGGCATGCCCGCTCGGTGGAGCCGTCCGGATTTCTGCAGGACCTCTATGCGCAGATGCGCGAGGGTAAGGGCGACGAAGCGCTCCTGGTGTATCGCAATCCGGCAATCGATTGGCCGGCGAAGGCCGCGTACAGCAAGATTCTCTTAGATCCGGTCATGATTTGGCGGGGGAAAGACTCCAAGGTCGATGGGCTCGATCCGAAGGAGGCCCAGGTGATCGCTGATTCTTTCTATGCGCTCCTGTATCAGGAACTCGCCCAGGATTATGCGATGGTGAGCGAACCGGGTCCCAAGACGTTTCGGATGCAGGCCGCGCTCACCGATACCGAACAATCCTATCCCGCCTTGGATATCGTCTCGAGTGTGCCGGCGCCGTTTAACGTCGCCTTCGTCGCCTCGACCATTAAAACGCTCACCACCGGAAAACCGTTGTTCAAAGGCGCGGCCTCCATCGAGGGCAAACTCATGGATGCGGAGTCTGGGGAGATTCTCGCAGCCGCCGTGGATCGGCGGGTCGGCGGGCGCTTTCTCGACGCGGAGGTCTTCGATTCCTGGAACGACGTGCACGGCGCCTTGAAGTACTGGTCGCAGTTGACCCGCTTTCGCTTGTGTCAGTTGCGCAAGCAACCCAACTGTGTCTCGCCCGGCTCGTAGGTGGATCTGTTCGATCTCTTCTCACCGATAGAGATCCTTTTGGCCTTGAGCGACCAGCGGGAGTTCAGTGGGAGACCGAGGAACGCGGCCAGGTAACGCATGGTTGAGAGGGTATGGAGGTGACACAAGCGAGGCGAGAGTCTTCTTGACGCATCCGTCCGGTCGGCTGTCTTCAAATATTTCGCTCAGTTGAAGCGCCTTAGCCGACCAGGTACCATGCCTGCCTCATCTTGTGTGGAGGCGTTATGGCACAGATCACCGAAGTTGCTCCAGACCTGTTCCGCATCACCACCTTCCTCGAACCGTTCAACCTGCAATTCAGCCAGTTTCTCGTCCGGGATGCCCAGCCGCTCCTGTATCACACCGGCCCGCGCATGTTGTTCCCGGCGGTGAAGGAGGCGGTGGCGTCGTTGATCGATGTCCGGACGTTGCGTTGGATCGGGTTCAGCCATTTCGAGGCCGACGAGTGCGGGTCGCTTTCGGAGTGGCAGCAACTCGCCCCGCAGTCCGAGGCCGTCTGCAGTGTGGTGGGTAAACTCGTGAGTGTGGATGATTGTCTCGCGCTTCGACCGGCGAAGGGCATGGCGGATAACGAGGTGCTCCAGACCGGCAAATACCGGTTTCGCTTCCTGGCCACGCCACATGTGCCCCATTGCTGGGAAGCGGGGCACATGTTTGAGGAGACGCAGCGGACGCTCCTCTGCTCCGATCTCCTGCATCAAGCCGGCAATGGCGAACCGGTGACGCATTCGGACGTGGTTGGTCGTTGTCGGGACGTACTCATGGAATATCAGCAGGGGCCGCTGGCGAACTACATGCCCTATTGCACGTTGACGGATTCCACCATCAATAGGCTGGCGGCGCTGCAGCCCAGGACTCTGGCGACCATGCACGGCTCGGTGTACGTCGGCGACGGCGGGCAAGCGCTGCGTGATTTGGCCACGGTCTTTCGAGAGGTGTTGGGCGCTGCCTGACACGGTGAGGTGGGTAAGCAGAGGGGGCACCCGCTGGTTGACCGGTGGAGTTTCAATCGGCTAGGCTCCTCGCGTTCCTGCTGCATTTCTGCCGCTTCCGAAACGATCCGTTGCGAGGTGTTATGCGCATACGTCACGCCGTCATCGCGTTCAGCCTGGCCGGTTGCCTGACCATACCCGGGTGGGGTGTGATCAGGGCCGAACCCTCCTTTGATCAGACGGCCGGGTACATCCTCAATATTGTCAGAGCGTTTCGTACCGCCTACGTGCTCCACGTCGTCGAACATGCGCGAGACGCGGGGCTCTCGCCGCGCGAGGATTGGAAAACCGATGCTCATTTCCTCCCGCTTCCCGCCCAGTTCGTCAAGGAAGCGGCCGAGCAAGTGGAGGGATTGGAGATCGGCCTGATTAGTTTAACGCCGCTGAATCCGGCAAACCGCCCCCGTACGGACGCGGAGATGACGGCGTTACTTCAGTTGGAGAAGGATCGACAACGCGGGGTCATCGGATTCGTGGACGGCGAGGAATTCAAGGCGGTGTCGGTGGATTTGGCGCTGGTGCGGTCCTGCGTCGATTGTCACAATCAGCATCCCCGTGCGGTGCGCAAAAACTTTCAGCAATGGGATGTGATGGGCGCCCTGGTGGTCCGGCTTAAGCGCAGGGTCGAAGGGGAAGGTCAGGCCCTCCCTCCGGAACCTCCTAAGCGAGCGCCGGGACTACTCGAAGGGCCTCCGCCTCCGCCGACGATTACACCGCCCTGGGTGCGATGACGGGCTGATCAGGCGGTTCTTCGGAGACTTCTACGAGCGAGGCGGTGGTCCCTCAAGGGGAAGCGTGATGTGAAACGAGGTGCCGACGCCTGGCTCGCTCTCAACGGTGATGCTGCCTCCATGGGCATCGACGACATCTTTCACAATCTTTGTCCCCAGCCCTGTCCCGCCGACCTTTCGGCTGATGGCGCTGTACGTGAAGAGGCTCTTGAGGACTTCTGCTGGCATGCCCCTACCGGTATCGATGACTGACACCAGGATGCTCCTTCCCGCCTGATCCGTACGGCCACGCAGCGTGACGGATCCGCCGGGTGACACTTCCGGAATCGCGTTGTTGACGAGATTATAGATCGCATTGAACAGCCGGCTCTCGTCAGCCTGAATCACGGGGAGGGTATCGAGTCCATCCACGCGCAGCGCGACCTTACGTTGATCGGCCAGGATCCTGAGCGCTGCGTACACGCCGGCGACCACCTCCGCGAGTCGGCAGGGCGCAAATTCCGGCAGCCGAGTGAGGCCTTTGACCGATTCCGCCATCTCCCTGACCCGGTCCTGAATGCGGCGGGACCCATTCCGGATCATATCCAGGAGTTCCTTGGTCAGATCCCGACTGTGCTTCAGATTGCCGGTGACACTCTCCGGTAGGCGGTGATAACACTCGTCGAGTTCTTCCTCCAGCAGCGCCGCCCCGCTCATGATCGGCATCAACATATTCTTGATATCGTGGCCGATGTCTCCCAGCAGTCTCGCCACGTCGGCCAGGGCCTCCGCTTGGCGCAGCGCTTCCGCTGTCTGCTCGCGGTCCACAAACTGGCCGACTTTGATGCCGATGTCGGCCACCATGTCGAGAATATCCTGATCCGGCTTGCGGATCTGGTGGCTGAAAAATTCAATGACTCCGTCAATGCGTTCGCCCTTCCGGACTGGAAAGGCAAATCCTCCATGCAGTCCGACATGAGCCGCGATTGAGGCCCGGCGGAAATGGGGGTCGCCGCTCACATCAGGAATCCAAATAGGCGTTCCGCTTTCCCAGGTTCGACCGATAAGCCCCACACCCCGTTGAAAGGTCCGTTCCCGGCTGTCCTGTATGAACTCGGATGCCTCCACCTGCGGCGCATGCCACAAGTCTACGAAACGCAGCAACTCAGCCTGCTTGTCCACGGCCCAAAACATGCCCAATTCCCAGTCCAGGCTTTCACCGATGGCCCGAAGGATTTCCCGGCCTGCGTCTTTCAGGGTTGAGGACTCGGCCAGCACACGGGTGACTGCGTATTGTGCACGAAGCCGACGTTCTGACTGCCGCGCTTGAGCCAGGCAGGCTTCAAGGTCAACGCTCTGGTCTTCAGCCATGTTCCCTCCCTGTGCGGATCCCTGCATCTAGTGTGTGAACCTATCGGATTGGAGCACACGCTACCGTCATTATGATCGTGTCCGGAAAGACTTTCACGGGGAGATTGTCGCTAAATCCGCCATCGCCTGCCTTTGTTCCCACAGTCGCGGCAGGCAGTGGACCTGCGCCCTGTTTGAGCGCAGGCGCGGGATCTGTCACAGCCACGTCCGTAGAGACTGGGCCGTCAGCAGGGATAGACCTATAGGATTTCGAATCCCGGAATTGTGGAGCTACTGCGGCGGAGGCCCCGGCCCGCTGTGCTTGTATGAAGTCTTTCTCATGCTGCACTAATCATCTCCTCATGTAGCGGGACTACAGTAGGCGAGGGGTAATCCGGGACTGGTGTCATCACAGCCGCCTCTGTCACGTCGTTCGAAGCGATGACACAGGCGAAAGACAAGGAGGAGAAACGATGAAAGCAGTGACCACATCCACCTCAATGGCTGAACGTCCGCTCAGACGGAACCGGCACTGGTTGGCACTCACCGGTCCCTCCGGGTTGGCTGCCCGGTTGTTCAGGGTCAATGCCGATCGCTGGAGACGGCGAGCGCTGTTCTACGAGCGTCACCGCGACTATTTCCCTCGACTGGCCTCCGGTCGATTCGTCGAGCGCTGTCGTGAACTGGAGGCGGCGTATCGGGGTCTTGCGCAGGTCCTGTTCACTCTGCAGCCGCAGATCGAATGGGCGCCGGTCCGGGCGGTTGTCTCGCGGATCAAGTAAGTTCGGATGATCGCGCGGTCGGCATGTTGTCTGCGTGACCCACCAGCGCGGCGCTATCGGCCGTCGATCTGAGGGGCCCGACGATGGGCCGGATGGCATTCCTGTGTTCCTGTGCGCAGGGCAGCCACTCAGTGCCGGGAATCATCAATTCGAAGAGTCCAAGAAATTGTGTGGGAGGGAGAATACCGGGTGGCAGCTCAGCATTGCATCTGCTCGCCTGACAGCTTAGGCTGCATGGAGATTCAGTGACCTCTGCAGAAAGGGGAGTTGCATGCGGCTGATGACGATCCTGCTCACGTTGAGTGTTCTCGGCGCGTCCGGCTGTGCGGACCCCACTCAGCCCGCTCGTAACAATCGCACCCAGCAGGCCTTGGCCGAGTCCATGCCCCCGGGCCATCTGTTCCAACGCCATATGATCGATCTCAACGGCTTGACCCTCAGCGTGCTGGAGGCAGGCAGCGGCGATCCGATTATCTTTGTCCACGGCGTGGTGACGACCAGCAATATCTTTCCCCAATATGTGAGTGCCTTTTCGCCTGATTTCCGAGGTATTGCGGTGGACCTGCGTGGATACGGCGATTCGGAGAAACCGCCGGGCGGGTTCACGATCGAGCAGTTTTCGAAGGATCTCATTACCCTGGCCGATACGCTCAAGATCGACCGTGCGGTGTGGGTGGGCGTGTCCATGGGCGGGATGATTCTGCAGCGCCTCGCGCTGGATCATCCTGAGCGGGTACGGGCGCTGGTCCTGGTGTCCACAACCGACGGAGCGATGATTCTCGACGACGACATTCCGACCATCGGCGCGCCGCGTGATTATCGGGAGGTGTCGAAGAACATGATCGTCGAAAGTTTTCCTCCCGATGCGCCGGCTCATACCTACAGGCCCTTGCTTGAGCGGATCCCCACCTGGAATGCCACGGTGATCCGGGAGGCGCTGACTTCCATGTCGCAATTCAACGTGCATGGACAGCTCAGCCGCATCACCGTGCCGACCCTGATTATGGTCGGAGCAAAAGACGGAGTGGCCACGCCGACTATCGCCAAGGGCATTCAGGCGCAAATCCCCGGCGCGAAGGTCGTCGAATTCGATACCGGCCATTTCATGATGGCCGAAGACCCCGACCAGTTTCGCACCGTGCTGGGAAATTTTCTGAAAGGCCTGCCGCGGTAACATCGCGCACGTTTCGCTGTAGGCAACCGACCAGCGGAGGCTCCGTCTGTGCGGGTCCGCTCATTCTGGCCCATTTGGTTCGCCTGCTCGACCTCTAGGCTCAATCCTCCGTTCGAAACTGGCGGCAAGAATGGTATGATGACGATGGTTGCTCGACCGGATCTTCATTCACCATCTGAGAGGACATCATGACAACGCTTTCGACACGTCTCTTTATTACGGCCTCATTGGGCCTCGTGCTGTTCGCAGGGAATGGCCTAGCGGCGGAACCGGCCGATGTGGAGAAATTTGTGAACGCCCGCATCGAGATCGGCGAAATGATGACGAATTATTTCAAGGGTGGGGAGTCGTATGGATCGGGTCAGCGGCCGTCGCCGGAGAAAATGAAAGAGATGGGCGACGACATCAACGCGAAACTGACCACGTTGTTGTCCAAGCATGGATTGACGCTGGAGGACTACCGCGCGCGCAGCAAAGACGTATTCGCCGATGACGCGGCGGTGAAAGGATATCTCGCCCAGCATCCGGATCTGAAGACCCGGTACGAGGCGCTCCCGTTGAATCGGATGAGTGGGGGTGGAGGAGGCAGCACCGGACGAGGCTACTAGCAGGCGGGCAACTCTCGCCTGACCGCTCGCACACAAAGAGAAACGCTCGGTGTATGACATCATACGCCGAGCGTTTTCATGTCCCCGCGGATTGCCGCACGGGCTGGTCGACCGGTCTCGTTAGACGACTTGGATCAGCAGGTTGGTGAGATGCTCCATGCCGATGCAGTCGAGGATGCAGTAGGCGCGATATTGGGTTCGGTTCTTTTCTCCGGCGAGAAAACTCACGCTCGATTCCCGGTTCATGACCCAGACTGAGCCGGTCTCCTGCTTCCAGCCGTCTTCGGCGCGGATCGTGATCTGGTGCGTGTCTCCCACGGCCAGGCTGGTCATGTCTTCACCGAAGACGAAGGTGATCTTCACCATCGTATCTTTCGGCACCTGCAGGGCGCGCTTCGCCCCGTAGGGTCGGCCCTTCTCATCCAGGAACCCCTTTTCACTGACTCGAACCTTGATCTCGACCGGTGTCTTTTCCGGGGTGGCCGCGGCGGTCATCGCCGGTCCGGCGACGCTCGCGACGAACGCCAGCATGGTGGCCACGGTTGCCAATCGCTTTGTCAGTTGGGTCATTGCTCTCGTGCTCCTCTATTGAGACCGCCTGCGATCGCAGATCTACCATTCCCCTGTGATCGGGTGGCTGCGAGTCTTGTTGGTGGTGGACTACAGCTGGGGGTAACTCTTGCGACGATGCGGTCTGTCACGCTCCGGAATTTCGTCTGCTGTATTCACCATAGCACAGGCAAGCAGGTTGGCAAGTTCTTTCACTCGCTCCGGCCGGGAGACGGCGGGCCTGAGGGAAACAGCGTAGGGAATCAGCGATGACGCCCACTTTTCAGTGAGTGGTCCGCCCTGGCTTGAATGACGGCAACCGGAGTTGCGCCCTGGCTGCGTCGATCGGGAGTTCTCGCCAGGCGCCCGGTTGGAGATCGCCGAGGGTGAAGGGGCCGTATTGAATCCGCCTCAATCTGGTTACCTCATGTCCCAGCGCCTTGAAGAGCCGCCGGATCTCACGATTCTTGCCTTCGGTCAACGTGACGGCCAGATGGGATTCCCGGCCTGAGCGTTTCTGGATGGTGACGGCGGCGCAGTGCAAGCGCTCGCCCTGATCGTCTACCCCGTCGAGCGCGGCCCGGCCTGTCTCGTCCGAGACCTCACCACGCACCGTGACGAGATAGAGGCGCGGCACCTGCTGTTTCGGATCGGTCAGGAAGCTGGAGAGCGTCGAGTCGTTGGTGAGCAAGAGGAGACCACTCGTCGCCTGATCCAAGCGACCGACTGCGTGCAGGCTTTTCAACTCAGGAGGAAGTACATCGAAGATGGTCTTTCGACCCTTCTCGTCCTGATGGGTCGTGACTACACCTTTGGGTTTATGGAGGAGAATGAATTGCGGAGGGCGCTGCTGGATCGGTCGATCGTCGAGTGTGACGGCATCGCCGGGCCAGTCGATCCAGGTGTCCGGCATGCGTACCAGGCGTTGATTGATGCGGACTCGTCCGGCCCTGATCCATTCCTGCGCCTGGCTCCGGCTGGCAATGCCGAGTTTGGAGAGCAGGCGATCCAGCGTCACACGTTTCGCGCTGCTTGCATTGGCGCGGGGCTGGCTCTGCGCCGGCTTTCGGCCGGCGGGAACAGCCTTGCCCCGAGGGATCGCGTCTCGTTGTGTGGATCGTGGTTTACCGGTCATGCTCGTCGGGTCAAGCGGAGGGCCGCGTCGGGATGCCGTTGCATGGGGGGACTGTACACTGACGAGATCTGAAAGAGAAGCGGATGGCTCCTGATCGATGTGGGGGCGGTGATCAGTTGGATGTATGTCGCATGGCTGTGATGGTATGATGGATGCGGCTTTGCGGCGAGAGACGGACCACTCTCTGAGAGGACACCATGGTGATCAATCCGGTGCGTCTGATGAGCGGCATCCTGTCGGCGATGGTCCTGTGCGGCGGAGCCGGCTGGGCTGCCGAGCCGGCGGAGTTGGAGAAGTTTGTGAACGCGCGGGTCGAGGTCGGCGAGCTGATGACCAGCTACTTTCAGGGGTGGGATCGTTATGGAGAGGGGCAGCGTCCGTCGCCCGAGCGGATGGAGGAAATGACGGCGGAGATCAATGCCAAGCTCGAGCCGCTCCTGGCCAAATACGATCTCACGATTGAAACCTATCGCCAACGAAGCAAAGACATATTCGCCGATGAGGCCGCCGTCAAAGGGTATCTTGCTCAGCACCCGGATGTGAAGAAGCGGTATGACGCGCTTCCCTTTGATCGCATGGGGCGAGGCGGGAGCAGCGGGCGAGGGTATTAGCACAAGAGGATCCGAAGTCTCTGACACGTGAACCTGGAACGCTGGTGATGGGGCAAACATGATGAAATGCGTGATGCTGGTGATGGTCTCAACGCTGCTCTTTTGGAGCGTGGCATCTGCGGAGTGGATTCTGATCGGCGGCACGCACAAGTACGACGGGTACGTGGACGTGGCCACCATCGGTCCGACCGGCAAGACCGTGACGCTTTGGACCCTGAAGGATTTCAAAGTGGATCGGCAGATTCCGCAGGGGACGTATCGCTCCGTGCGTATTAAGAAGCAGATCGATTGTCTCGCTCACAAGAGCCGTCCCCTGCAGACCAGGTACTATGCGACACAGATGGGCAAGGGCCGTCCGTTGCAGTCAGGGAAAGGAACCAGGGAATGGTCGCGGGTGACAGCCGGGAGTGACGGGGAGGCAGAGTTGAAAATCGCCTGTAAGAAGGTGTAACAGGCTGAGAATCGTCCTAATGAAACTGGAGTCTGGTTCTACCTGCGTTTAGAATGCCGCCCGTCATGTCTTCTACCCCTCGTGTCATCATCATCGGAGCCGGTGTCGCCGGCTTGGCTTGTGCGCGACATCTGTCGAAGACCGGACTCGCCTGTAGCCTGCTTGAGGCATCCGATGCCGTGGGCGGGCGGGTGAGGACCGATCGGGTAGAGGGATTCCAACTCGATCGAGGGTTTCAGGTGTTTCTGACCGGGTATCCAGAAGCCCGGAAGATGTTGGACTATGCGGCGCTGCAACTCCAACCGTTTTACCCCGGCGCGATGGTGCGATATGCCGGAGGTTTTCATCGAATCAGCGACCCGTTTCGCCGCCCGCAGGATTGTTTCTCCACGATGGCCAGCCCGATCGGCTCGTTCAGTGACAAGCTTAAGG
This sequence comes from Nitrospira sp., assembly GCA_024998565.1. NCBI lineage: Bacteria > Pseudomonadati > Nitrospirota > Nitrospiria > Nitrospirales > Nitrospiraceae > Nitrospira > Nitrospira sp. The sequence continues at coordinate 229,921 of JACOEM010000005.1, read as the reverse complement.
TGCTCCGGCTCCGCCGGGATGCATTGCAACGACGGCTTTGCGGGCAGGCGGGCGGAGGCGAGCGCACCATGCTGGAGGTCTTGCAGACCTATGGGTTTTCTCCCGCCATGCAGCAGCGGTTTTTCCAGCCGTTTCTGAGTGGCGTGTTTCTGGATGAGACGTTGTCCACGCCCTGCCGGCTGTTTGAATGGGTCTGGGCGGCGTTTTCTCGCGGCGACATCGCGCTGCCGCAACAGGGCATGGGCGCGATTGCGAGTCAGCTGGCCGCGACTCTTCCAACGGAGTCGATCCGCTTGAACGCCGCGGTCAGTCACCTGGGCGGCGCCGCCGTGGTGCTGGCGTCCGGTGAACGACTCGCGGCCGATGCGCTGGTCCTGGCCACGGATGATGCCACCGCTGCCAGGTTACGCGGCGAGAGCTGGCCCGCTGCGCCCGGACGCGATGCGATCTGCCTGTATTTCGACGCGCCCGCTCCACCGGTCCGCGGGCCCTGGTTGATGCTAAACGGAGAGGGTCAGGGGCCGGTCGGCACCGCCTGTGTCTTGAGTGAGGTCGCCTCCGGTTATGCGCCCTCGGGACGGGCGCTGGTTTCGGTCAGTTTGTCTCGGCAGCCTTCGCACGCCGGCGATGATCTCCAACAGGCAGTGCGCCGACAGTTGCGCGAGTGGTTCGGTGAGGAGGTGAGTGCCTGGCGACATTTGCGGACCGATCACATCAAGAGAGCGCTGCCGCCGATTGAGGGGCTCACGGCGCAGGCGTCGAACGCGTCGCCGCGCGTGAGACCGGGGTTGTATCAATGCGGTGACTATTGCGAGACCGGGACGTTGGATGGGGCGCTGCTGTCCGGGCGAAAAGCCGCCGAGGCGTTGTTGGCCGACCATTGAATAGACTCGCAGACGGGAGACGGGCTTGAGCGGACGGAGAGTGCCGGTCACGAATCATTTCGGATGGCGATGGCTGTCGGCGGCGATGATGGTGCTGTTGTCCTGTCCGGTATCGTCGGCCTTGGCCGACCCGTCCTCCCAGCATCAGCTGCAGGCGCTCGCCGGCCAGGGCGATGCGAACGCGCAATGGATGTTGGGGCAGGCCTTGCTCACGGGCAGTCTCGGGGAAACCGATGAGGCCGAGGCGGTGCGGTGGCTGCAGCTGGCGGCCGACCAGGGCCACGTCTTGGCGCAACGGGACATGGGCATGTTGTATGAGCAGGGGCAGGGGGTGACGCAAGATGTGCTGGAGGCGTTCTTCTGGTATTCCCTCGCGAGTCGTCAGGACAGCAGCCGTGCCAGACTCCGCCGTGACGCATTGGCCGCGATGCTCACCGCCGAACAACATGAAGCCATTGCGGCACGTCTCAAGGGATGGCGGCCGAGAAAATAATTCGTCGGTGTCGGACGTTATTTTTTTCGTCTGAAGAGATCGGTGCTGAGCGACTGGATGCGGTCGAGGAAGAGCAGGCCGTTCAGATGGTCCACTTCATGCTGAAAGGCGAGCGCTTCGAATCCTGACGCACTCACCGTGACGACCCGTCCGTCCGGCGTCACCCCCTCCACCAGCGCCTCTTCGTAGCGCAGCACATTCCCCGTATAGTCCGGCACGCTCAGGCAGCCTTCCCGCACGGTCTTTTTTCCTTCCAGCGAGAGAATGACCGGGTTCAACAGCACGACCAATCCATGGCCCCGCTCGCCTTTCTTACGCGACACATCGACGACGATCACCTGCACCGCCTGTCCGATCTGGGGCGCTGCCAGTGCGACACCGGGTGACGCGGCGAGCGTATCCAGCATATCTTGAACCACCGCTTGCACGGCGGGATCGGAGGGGACGACGGGGGCGTTCGCGGATTTGAGTGCCTGGTGGGGATACTGCAGAATCGGACGGATAGCCACGATCAGAAGGTGACACTTTCAAGCGGTCGGAACGTCAGATCGACGCCCAGCAGCGGCTTCAATTGTTCCAGGGCCTGTCTGAGCTGGTCGGCTTGCCCGGCTTCCTGCAATTGAACCTCCAGGACCATGACATAGATGGGACGCTCTCCCGATCCGACCACGCGGGTATTCATGTCGGTAATGTTGCCTTGGTGCTGGGCGACGGTGCGGGCCACTTGCGCCACGATGCCCGGATGGTCGGCCCCGTAAACCGACAACATGAACGTCGGGGTTTCCAGGGCTGTCTGTCTGGTGGCTGCCTGGTCCGGCATCGCTCTGCATAAGACGGCAAGGTCCAGTGGCGTCGTATAGGGCGTCAGGCGTTGGCCAAGATCTTCGGCGGCGATGCCTTCCGGCAGGCGCACCATGAGCATCATGGTGAACTCGCCGCGTAGCCGGGTCATGCAGGTGTCTTCGATATTACAGCCGAGCTGGTAGAGGCTATCGGCCATCAAGGCGACGATACCGGGGCGGTCTTGTCCGAAGGCGGTGATGATCGCGAAATGGTCCATCGGCATCTCGTGGGTCGCAAGCAAGGAACAGGTTGCGCGTAGAATGCTGCAATTGTGGAAGATTAGCAAGCGCCGGCCGAAGGTGCACGGTCGGGCAAGTCCTAGGTACGGCGTTTCGTGCGGTTCGTCGGTGGTGCGGTGAGTGGATCATCCGGCCAGTGGTGGCGTGGGTAGCGGCCTCGCAATTCTTTCTTCACCTCTTGATACGCCGAGCGCCAAAAACTGGCCAGGTCTTTCGTGACCTGCACAGGCCGTCCCGCCGGGGAGAGCAGATGCACCATCACCGGCACCCTTCCACCCGCGATGCGCGGTGTCTCCTGACAGCCGAACATCTCCTGGAGTCGCACGGCCAGCACTGGCGTCTCGTTCTGATCGTAATCCAGCTTCACATGGGAACCACTCGGCACGGTGAGGTGTGTGGGCACGAGCCTGGGAAGCTCCTGCCGCTGCTGCCATGTGAGGAGGCTTTCGAGCGGCGGTTGGAGATCGATGCGACGAACCTGCGCGAGGCTTGTGAGGCCGCTGACAAATGGCCCCAGCCACGCGTCGAGGTTGTTTGTGAGCGCGTCGTCTGACAGGTCCGGCCAAGTGGAGTCGATGCGATGGAGAAACCCGACGCGTGCGCGCCACTGTTGCAGATCTTTGGTCCAGGGCAGACAGGTGATCCCCGCCCGACGGATGCCGAACAGTAAGGCGGCGGTGACTTGAGTCGGGTCCGGGTCGTGGGTGGCCCGATCATCGAGGATGAGTTGCCCCAACCGGCGCTGCCGTCTGGCGCGGACGGATTCCAACCGGTCGTCCCACTCCAGGACATCGACGGTGTTGATCTGCCCGGCGCAATGGTGCCGTAGATCCGGCAATCCAACCGGCGAGGCTAGGAGAATACGCGCCCAGTCACCGGTGCCGTCGAGTTGTGCCACCACCAGATACTCTTCTTGAGAGAGACCTTGTACGGTGTGGAATGCCGCGCCTCGTCCGTTGGCCAAACGATAGCGACCCTCGCTGCCTGCGATCCGTTGCGCAATGCGGTCGGGATAGGCGAGAGCGAGTAGTGTGCCGGTGTGTTCGGTACCATCGCCGGATGAGCCGCCAAGTTGGAGCTGTCGCCGCCACTGCTCCGATGCCCGCCGCACCCGTTCGCAACCGGCACGATTGATCGTTGCACCGGCAAGATGGTCTCTGGCGCCGTGCAAGGCTTCAACTCGGATGCGCAGGTCGGCATTTCGCCAACCCGGTCCCCCTTGCAGAATGTCACGTTCGCTCAGCAGCGCCGCCAGGTCGCAGGCGTGAGTTCCCAGGCCGATCGGCACGGCGGTCACCATCATGTGGGCCAGTCTTGGATGAACAGTGACGTGGGCCAGCCGGCGGCCGTGTGCGGTCAGGGCTCCTCGCGCATCGAGCGCTCCGAGCTCTCGCAGAAGTTCACGGGCCTGGGCCAACGCCCCTGCCGGCGGCGGGTCGAGCCAGGACAGTTCGCTTGTTTCAATCACACCCCATTCCGCGAGATCCAGCGCCAGGGGGGCCAGGTCCGCCTCCAGGATTTCCGGAGGGCGGCGAGGGAGGAGCGCTTGCTGCTCCGCCGTCGTCCAGAGGCGATAACAGGTGCCCGGTTCCAATCGGCCCGCGCGACCGCGTCGTTGATCGGCTGCGTCCTGGGTCACACGAATGGTATCGAGCCTGGTGAGGCCCGAGCGGGGATCGAAGCGCGGAACCCGCATCAGACCTGCATCGATGACGACCCGCACACCCTCGATGGTCAAACTGGTTTCTGCGATCGAGGTCGCGAGGACGATTTTCCGTCGCCCTGTCGGCGCGGGGAGAATCGCCTGTTCCTGTTCACTCTGCGGGAGTTCACCATGCATCGGGGCGATGAGCATATCCGGGCCGAGGGAGGCCTCGACAAGTTGCCGCTCGACGCGCCGGATCTCGGCCATGCCGGGAAGAAACACCAACAGACTGCCCTCGTCACGAGCCAATGCCTGGCGAATGCTCCGGACCACTGCCGGTTCCAGATGCCCTTCAATCGGCCGGTCGAGATACTGCGTGGTGACCGGGAAGAGGCGACCCTCGCAGGAAATGGTGGCGGCATCATGCAGGAGGCGCGTGACTGCTGCGCAGTCGAGCGTCGCCGACATGACAAGCAGACGCAGGTCCGGCCGGAACAGACGTTGTGATTCCCTGGCGAAGGCCACGCCAAGATCAGCCTGCAGGCTGCGTTCGTGAAACTCGTCGAAGATGACGAGGCCGTATCCGGCGAGTGACGGGTCGTGCTGCAGCAGCCTGGTGAGAATCCCTTCGGTGACGACTTCGATCCGCGTATCCTGCCCGACCCTGGTGTCGTGGCGGATGCGGTACCCGACCGTTTTGCCGACGGGCTCACCCAGCATGGCAGCCATGTAAGTTGCGGCCGCGCGGGCGGCCAATCGCCGGGGTTCGAGCAGCACCAGTTTCTGTCCGGCCAACCAGGGTTCATGCAGCAGGGCCAGCGGGACACGTGTGGTTTTTCCTGCGCCCGGTTGCGCCGTCAGCAAGGCCGCGCGTCCGGTTGCCAGGGTTTGGCGCAGCGCCGGGATCGCCTCTTCTATTGGTAATTGGACCATGGTAGGGTGCGTCTCCTGAAGAGGCTATAGCCTATAGCACATGGCCTATAGTGATTGGGATAGGGGCCGGAGCGAATCGCCTATCGCCGGAGCAGTGAGCGTATTGTTCGTCCGGCCATAGGGGATAAGCCACTGGCATACGCTCTTATCTTCGACGAAATAGGATGCACGGGAGGATCATGACGAGCTTAGTATGGACAAGCGACAAACCGGCCAAGGCCGGGTGGTATTGGTGGCGCGGGCTGGGAGAGGACATGGACCCGCTGATCCTCTATGTCGATGCGGTGGGGTATTTCCAATGGCCCGATGGGGCCTCGCAGGAAGTCGGACTGACGAAGGGCGAGTGGGCCGGTCCGATCGTCCCGCCGAGTGAGGATTGATAGTGCGATGATGGTTCTGCCTCAGACCTGTGAAAGAGCCTTGCTCGAACGGTTTTTGCGCGCCGAAGCCATGGCGCTCTGGGCGGTGCGGGCTGCTCAGACGCAGAATCTTCCACGCCACGTCCAGACGTTTCTCCAGCGCCACGAGACCGACGAGCAGGATCACCTGCGGCAATTCGAAGGGATGCTGGGTACCACTTCGCAGCGGGCACCGACTCTGCCGACTGTGCCGTCGCAGTGGGAAATGCTGGCGGTATTGTTGTTCGGGTATGAGGCGCTCGGACTGGAATTCGCGACGCTCCTCGCGACGGTGCGGCCGGACCTGGCGGACATCCTCGAAGACGAACAGGTGCATGTCGGATTCTTCGAGAAGGAATTGAGGGTGATTCTGGCGGGCGGGGAGACCGGAGCTCAGCAGGCGCGGGAGGCGGCCCGTACCTGGTGGAAGAAGCTGCCTCGCACGGTGGACCGGTATCTCGGTGATCCCTCCCTCGCGCCATACCGGACCGAACTTCGGCACCACATCCTGTCGGTCATTCGGGAGCGATTCATTGCATTGGGCTTGCTGCCTGCCGGGCAGGCAGGCCGGTAATCTCCGACCCGCCTGCTCCGTTCCATCTCGCGCTAAAACTGCAGCGTGCCGTTGATGGCGGCCAGGACTTGATTCTTGTTCAGGCCGTCGTTGTATGGCGAGCGCTGCCCGTCGAACCAGTCGGCGCGCACCTCCGGACGGATCAACACATTGGGATGGGGCCGGTAGTTGAGGCCGGCGCTGAGCGAATAGAAGGACCCGGCAAACGGCCCGAGGTTCGGGTTGTCGCGCACCGGGTTGCCGCCGACCCTGGTGCCGGCTTCGTCGCGCATCCACTCGAAGCGCAGACCCGCCCGCCATTGATCGGTGAGCGCATAGTAGAGATAGTTGTCGATGCCGTACCAGCGCGCGGTGCCGCCGTCGACCTTGCCCTGGTTTTGATAGGCATAGTGATGGTGGAAGACGTATTCCCATCGCTCGGCCGGATGTGCCGTGAAGATCAGGCTGTATCGCGTGCGGGTTTCAAATTGTGTGGCCACGGCGCTGGGTTCGTTGCCCGTGACCATGGAGAATGAGAGCGACCAGAGGTTCTCCGGCGCGGTGTACTTGATGCTGGCCAGACCCGTGGTGCTGTCCTTCGTCCGGTCCAGCGAATCCCAGCCGTTCACCAGGCCGCCTTGCAGCGTCACGCGATCGTTCACATGCCAGGTGGCCAGTCCGCCCCAGTGGGTGAAGGGGCCGGCGAATTGGTAGGCAAAGGATTTGGAGTAGAAGAAGTTGTTGATGGACGGCACACCTTCGTAGCCGATGATCGTATAGAAGTGGCCGACCTTCACCGAGAACGTCTGGTTTCCGATTTCAGCATAGGCCTGCGGCATCGCCAGCCCGTAGTGCTGCCCCTGCGCGTTCCAGCGCTGCGCGCCGTTCTCCCGCCGCTCGACTCCATTGCTCTGCGTCAAAAAGTAATCGTAGCCGTACATGAAATCCAAGCGCCCGCCGATGCCCCAATTGCTGCCCGAGGCGGTCAGCGGTTTTTCGACAATCATGTACAACTGGTTGAGGACCGGAATGTCACGGTCGATGGCGTTGTAAGGTCCGCTGAAGTTGCTGCGCGGGTTGCTTGCGTTATACGTATACCCGCCGTCCACCCAGCCGCGCACGCGGAGGAATCCGTCCTGCGGAAAAAAGCGGTTGATGCCCTTCTCATCCGCATGCCAGAGGGCGTCGGTCCACAGCGGATCCGGAGCAACCCCGGCCTCGGTTCCGGATGCTTGCGAAGAAAATACGGGGGAGGGAATTCCGCCCAGCGGCACGCCGGTGGGCAGCGACTGTGCGAATGCGTTGCCCGTCAAGGCGCCCCAACTGCATAACAGTGACACCACGAATGCGTTCACGATCGACTTCGACATACCCGTACCTGCCTCCTGTAAAAATCTCCCGAGATGTGTTGAATGATGACGCTGCGCGTGAAGATGACGCTGGTGACGGCGCGTATCGAGGTGTCTCCATCGATACGGCACCCACTCGGCCTACGCAGGCGGGCGGCAGTGTAACAAGTCGTCGGGCGATGGAAAATCAGGACAAATCTGTAGGTGGTTTCAACGGATCTGAATAGCCGGGGCGGATGCAGAGGACGAAAACCGCTCCGGGTTTGTGGTGTGGACGAACGAGGTTGGGAATTCGAGAGTGGTTAGGCTCCTACCGGTACGAGTCCGCCGACCACCCCGATCTTGCGGAACTTCTGATCGCGCTGCGCGATGAGCTGGTCGGTCGGCAGTTCAACCAGGGCATAGAGCTGATTGGCCAAGGCCTTGGCGACCCGGTCGCACATGGCCCGGGGGTCACGATGCGCGCCGCCCAACGGCTCCGGAATCACTTCATCGACGATGCCGAGTCCGACCAGATCCTGCGCGGTCATCTTCAGCGATGCGGCGGCATCCGGAACCTTTGCCGGATCATCGTACAGAATCGCTGCGCACCCTTCGGGAGAAATGACGGAGTAGACGGAATGTTCCAGCATGAGGATGCGGTCGCTCACGCCCAACGCCAGGGCGCCGCCGCTGCCGCCTTCGCCGATGACGACGGAAATGATGGGCACTGACAGTCGAGACATGACGAACAGGTTTCTGGCGATGGCTTCAGACTGTCCTCGTTCTTCCGCGCCGATACCGGGATAGGCGCCGGGGGTGTCGATCAGCGTAATGATCGGACGGCCGAACTTTTCCGCCAGTCGCATGAGCCGCAACGCCTTCCGGTAGCCTTCCGGATTGGGCATACCGAAGTTCCGCTGCATGCGCTCTTTGAGGGTTTTTCCCTTCTGATGGCCGATGATCATCACCGACCGGTCGTTAAAGCGGGCAAACCCTCCTACGATCGCGCGGTCGTCGCCGAAGTTGCGGTCGCCGTGCAGTTCGAGGAATTCACGGGAGAGCTCGTTGATATAGTCGAGGGTCGTGGGCCGCTGAGGATGGCGGGCCAGTTGGGTGCGCTGCCAGGGCGTCAGGGTCGTATAGAGCTGGTGCTCGACCTGCGCGAGTTTCGTCCGGAGCTTGCGGATCTCGTCCTGCGTGCCGGACTTGGGCGACTCGGCGGAGGCCAGCTTCTCGATTTTCTCTTCGAGTTCGCGGATCGGTTTTTCAAAGTCGAGGTAATCTCTCATACTGCTGAACCCCCTTAAGGGTGTTGCCTAGGTTTGCCTAGGTTACCAAAGTGATGGCGCCCTTGCCTAGCACTTCCTCAATATCGGCGACGAAATGCTCGCTGGGAGTGATCTTGACGTTGGGGAGGGGAGAGGTCCGCGCTTCCATCGTGCCGCCGAGGGCCATGACCAGGGAGACGCTCGAGGCACCGGGATATTTCTGGAACACCTGCCGGAGCATCGGCAGTCTGGTGGAGGCCGTCGGTCCGTCGTGCAGGCGAATCATCACCCGCGAAATCCCTGTGTTCTGTAAATCAGCCAGCGGTTCGATTTTGGTCCCGCGCAACTTGGTGCCTTTGTCTCCGCGATCCACGGTGCCCGTCAATCGCACGACCCGTTCCGGCACGATCATGTCGGCATGGTCTCGATACAGATCGGGGAAGGCTATCACTTCTACCAGCCCATGTAAATCCTCCAGCGTGATGTAGGCCATGCGGTCGCCCTTTTTGGTGAGCATGGATTTCACCGCTGTGATGATCCCGCAGAGTTTGACCTCGCGTCCGTCCGGCACATCGGGGATCTGCATCGTCGTGGTGTTGGCGAAGAGCTGGATGGCCGCTTCATACCGCGCCAGCGGATGGGCGCTGATGTAGAAGCCGGTCAACTCCCGCTCGTATTTCAACAGCTCGCCTTGGCTCCATTCGGGAACATCCGGCAGGGCCGGTTCATCCAGTTGCTGCGGCAAGCCGACCGTGTCATCGCCGAAGATGCTGGTCTGGCCGAGCGCGCGCTCTTTCTGGATGCTCATCCCTTCATCCATGGCCTGGTCGAGGACGGCCAGGTATTGCGAGCGTCGTCCGCCCATGGAGTCGAAGGCTCCGGCCTTGATCAGCCCTTCCATCATGCGCTTATTCAACTTGCGTAGATCGACCCGGCGAAAGAGATCGAAGAACGAGCGGAACGGCCCGGTTTCGTTGCGTACTTCGATGATGGCCTCGACGGCTCCTTCGCCGACATTTTTGATCGCCGCGAGCCCGAAGCGGATGCTCTGATCGACGACGGCGAAATTCTTCTGGCTCTGGTTCACGTCCGGCGGCAGCACCGGAATGCCGAGCCCGCGACATTCGGTGAAGTAGCCGACGATCTTGTCGGCGTTGCCCATGTCGGTGGTCATTAGCGCCGCCATGAACTCGGTCGGGTAATGCGCCTTGAGGTAGGCCGTGTGATAACAGACCACCGCATAGGCGGCGGCGTGCGATTTGTTGAAGCCGTAGCCCGCAAACTTCTGGATGAGTTCGTAAAGTTTGTCGGCCTTCTTTTCGGATATTTTCTTCTGTTTTGCGCCTTCCAGGAATTGGACGCGGAGCTTCTCCATCTCCTCGGGCTTCTTTTTACCCATGGCGCGACGGAGAATATCCGCTTGTCCCAGCGAGAAGCCGGCCACCTTGTTGGCGATGGCCATGACCTGTTCCTGGTACACGATGACGCCGTACGTGTCCTTCAGGATGGGCTCGAGTTCGGGCATCTCGTAGGCAATCGGAATCTTGCCCTGTTTGCGTTTGATGAAGTCCGGAATGAGGTCCATCGGGCCGGGGCGATAGAGCGCGATGATGGCGATGATGTCTTCGAACCGGTCGGGCTTCAGCCCCATTAAGAGATCGCGCATCCCGGAACTTTCGAGCTGGAAGACGCCGGTGGTTTTTCCGGACGACAGCAGCGCGAAGGTGTCGGGATCGTCGAACGGCAGTTGCTCGACGCGCAGGGGCGGCTGATCGGGGCGCACCTCGTTGACCAGCGTCTCCGCGCGGTGAATCATAGTGAGCGTTTTTAGTCCGAGAAAGTCGAACTTCACCAGGCCGATTTTTTCGACATCGCCCATCGAATACTGGGTGACGATTTCGTCCTTGGGGCCTTTATAGAGCGGCACGTGTTCGGTGAGCGGCTGATCGGAGATCACGATACCGGCCGCATGGGTGGAGGCATGGCGGGCGAGGCCTTCGAGCGACTGCGCCACGGACATGAGCTCCTTCACCTTCACATCTTTATCGACGAGTTCCTTCAGGCGCGGTTCCTGTTCGAGCGCCTTGTCGAGCGTCATCTTCAAATCGTCCGGGACGAGCTTCGCAATTCGATCCACTTCAGCATAGGGCATTTCGAGCACGCGGCCGACGTCGCGAATGGCGGCCTTGGCCTTCATGGTTCCGAACGTGATGATCTGCGCGACGTGGTCTTCGCCGTATTTCTGGATGACGTAATTGATGACTTCATCCCGGCGATCCATGCAGAAGTCCATGTCGATGTCGGGGAGGGACACACGCTCAGGATTCAAGAATCGCTCGAAGAGCAAGGAATAGACGAGCGGGTCGAGATCGGTGATGCGCAGGGCATAGGCGACGAGGCTGCCGGCAGCGGAGCCGCGTCCAGGTCCGACCGGAATGCCGCGCGAGCGGGCGAACTTGATGATGTCCCACACGATGAGGAAGTACCCGGCGAATCCCATCGAGCAGATCACCGCGACTTCTTCTTTCAAGCGGACCTGATAGGCGATCTCGGGAATGGAGCTCGGCCGTTCCTTGAGGCGCGCCGCCAATCCTTCCATGGCCAACTGCTCCACGTAGGTTTCGCGGGTGAATCCTTCCGGTACCTTGAACTGGGGCAGGTAGGTCTTATTGAGCGCCAGGTCGAGGGTGCAGGCTTCGGCGATCTTGACGGTGTTCGAGACGGCCGTCGGCATTTCCTTGAACTCGGACAGCGCCTGCTCGGTCGATTTGACGTAGAGCTGGTCCGTATCGAACTTCATGCGGTTGGGATCGTTGATGGTCTTGCCGGTCTGCAAGCACAGCATGAGGTCGTGCGGACGGGAGTCTTCCTTCTTCAGGTAGTGGCAGTCGTTCGTGCCGGCGAGCGGGATGTCGAGCTTCTTGTGGATCTCCAGCAGACCGTCGTTGGCGATGCGTTGGTGCTCGAGCCCGTTGGCTTGGAGTTCGAGGTAATAATTGTCCTTCCCGAAAATCTCTCGGTACTCGCCGGCCGCCTTGGTGGCGCCCGCCAGATCTTTCTGTCCGATGAGGTAGGCGACCTCGCCGCTGAGACAACCGGAGAGGCCGATCAACCCTTCGTGGTGCTGTTGAAGAATTTCCTTATCCATCCGCGGTTTATAGTAGAAACCTTCAAGATAGGCTTTGCTCACCAGTTTGATTAAGTTATGGTATCCCTTGAGGTTTGTCGCGAGCAGGATCAGGTGGTAGTAGTCGTTGTGTGCGAGATGAGAATTCTTTTCCAATCGGCTGCCCGGAGCCATGTAAGCTTCGCACCCGATGATGGGTTTGACGCCCGCTTCCTTGGCCTTCCGGTAGAACTCCACCGCGCCGAACATGTTGCCATGGTCGGTCATCGCGACGGCCGGTTGCCCGAACGACTTCACCCGTTGCATCAGGGGTTCGATCTGATTGGCGCCGTCGAGGAGGCTGTATTGGGTATGGAGATGCAGATGAACGAATTGTGAAGCCACGGGCGAATTGTAGTGAGAGGGAAAGTTGAAGTCAAACGGAGGGGAAGGAGGGGGGCTTGGTGGTCTCCTTTGTTCGCGCAACGCGCGGGCTCGGAAGCCCCTCGTTGGACGCGCACAGTCGGAAACCACCAGGCCCCCCTCCATGAAGAGATGGGAGCAGCTGATTCGGAATTCGTTGGACGCGTGCAGTTGGAGGCTACCCTGACCACCCTCCTGGGAAATAAGGGAAGCGAGCTTGGAGGGAGCATTGTGATGATGCGTATCCGAGGATGCAGTTAGGGTGCTATCGAGGCACCATCATTTCCTCATTGCCTCCATTGACAGTTGTGTTGCCCAAGACTAGCCTGTCGCTGTTTTCGACGTGAAGAAGATGCCTGGCGCGAGCCGTGATGCACAGGCGCCGCTGACACCATTCTCCGGAAGACGGATCGTCTGGATGGCCGAACAGAAGGAAGAGAAAGCCAAGCTGCCGCTGACGGGCATCGTGGCCTTGTTGTTGGCGGTGGTCAGCAGCCTCATCATCTATCAGGTCCCGCTCAAGACGTCGCGGCCGATCGACAAGGAAGCGGAGAAGGCTGTGTCTATCGGGGCGGATCGGGTGCAGGCGCGACTCTGGCAGGATCCCTTTGAAGCGGTCTCGACCCACCGACAGAAAGAGGCTGCTGTCGAAAAACAGCCCGATTCGGACGCACACCACACCTTTCTCAAACTGCTGACGGCGGTGTCTCAAGCCGGAGCACCTTCCGATTTTTTATTGTTGCCGGTCTTTGTGGACGGAAGTCCCTATGCCAGCGGAGTCGAGTCGAGGTTGCGGGATCGCTACGCCCTCGTGTCGGCCTTAGGGGCGGCGGGATATCAGCCGGAGTCCGGCGAATCCATCAGATATTTTGTCCGACCGGGAAACGGGCATCTCGTTGTCCCCGTCGAGGCGTTTCTCGGGAGGCCCAAACCGGCTGAGCCAAAGCAGTCTACGCAGGTATTGGTGCTTTGGCTGAAGGAACAGGACTTCAGTCCGAAGCCGCTGCTGTCGCTCAGTGAGCTGGTGACGGAAGTTCAACAGGCGTTCAAGCAGAGTACGGTGTCCTATCGTGTGGTGGGGCCACGCTCCTCCGGTTCGCTGGGCGCCATGGTCGGCGAACTGACGGCCTTGTACGGTGCCGATCAATCCTCGGGCGGCTCGTCCGCGGCTTCTCTTGCTGCCTCCCGGCGGCGGTTGGATTCGCTGAAAGGTGTTCAATTCTATTCATCCTGGGCGACGGCGGCAGATCCGGTTCTGTTGGGTGAACTTCAAGGGCCGGATGCGGCACGCGGCGTGGAGCAGTGGTTCGAGGCGGGCGGACTGCGCTTGATCCGGACCATCGGCACGGATGCCGTGCTGGCAGAGCAACTGGTGGAGGAGCTCAAACGTCGCCGGATCGACCTGACGATTCCGCGGGGGGAGGCTGGGCCGTGCAAGGAGGCAGACTCCGATTCTGCCGCGGTGTCATCCCGGCATTCGGACGGGAAGTGCCGGATTCCTCATATCGCTCTGATCTCAGAATGGGACACGCTCTACGGGAGGTCCCTGCCGCGTACATTCGTCGCGATGGCCCGCAGCCTGGCGGAGACAGGGACTGATCGCGCGATGAGAGGCTTCGAGTATCACTTTAATCGCTTGCGCAGTGAACAGTATCCGGACTGGGTGCACCGCTATTCGTACCTGGCCGGCCTCGACGGCGAGCTGCCGCCCAAGAATACCGAGAAGGATTCCGGTGGCGCTCAGACGAAAGGAAAAATCGGAGACGGGGGACTGCGTGTGGAGCAGAGTCCGGCGGAGACGCCCGCCGGCCGCAGTCAGTTGGACTATCTTCGACGGCTGGTTGAAACCCTCAAGCGCGAAGAAGCGAGTAACGACGGCGAGTTCAAGGCCATTGGCGTGTTGGGCAGCGACGTGTATGACAAGCTGATGATTCTCCAGGCTTTGCGGAGCGACTTTCCCCACGCCCTGTTTTTCACGACCGATCTCGATGCACGATTGACCCATCCGAGCCAGCTCCAGTGGACCAGGAATCTGGTGATCGCGTCCCATTTCGGTCTGGAACTTCATCCGTTGATTCAGACACCCATTCCGCCGTTTCGCGACAGTTATCAGACCGCGTTGTTCTATTCGGTGCTGCGGGCCGTGAATGATATCGTGCCGGGCCCGGGCCCGGGCGAACTGCAGATTCCGGCGACGGTGACGTTCCCGAAGACGGTGCCCCCGCGGTTGTATGAAGTCGGGCGTCATGGCCCCGTCGATATCAGCCTCGATGGACCCTACGATGCCGGTCGGCGACCGGAGGCGCTTCCGAACCTGCATCTTCCGCGTCCCGATCTGGACCCGGATACCGGTGAATTGCGCGTGCTCAGCCCGCAGACGATTGTGTTGTTCTTATCTGCCCTCAGTCTCATGGCCCTCTGTGCGCTGTTGATCAACAGCGAGTTGTGGCAATGGGCGCAATCTCGTTGGGTCCAGGGAGCTGTGGTCGGTCTTGTCTTGATGGTGTGCCTGTTGCTCGGCCTGCTCTGCTGGGCGATGAGCGATCGAACGGCGGGTGAACCCTTCTCGCTGACCGACGGGATCAGTGTCTGGCCGACCACGGTGCTCAGGCTTCTCGCATTCCTGCTCTGTCTGCTCTTTCTCGGACATTCGTGGAGACGGCTGCGAGACAATGAAAAGCAGCTGAGCCGCCGTTTCCGGTTCCTCCGTCCACGGGCGCCGCTCTCGATTCAGGCCGGCTCACTCGTCGGCATTCACCACTGGCGTCCGCAACCGAGGGGCGATGCGGAGGCGGCTCTGTTGTGGCGGGAATATCGGGCGTTGGGGAGCTGGAAGGAGCGACTTGTGCGCATCGTGCCGCAGGCGCTGTGTTATCTGGGGTTCGGGGCCCTGTTGCTGGTGATCTCCGGATTTCCGGTGATGCCTTGCCGCGGGTCGGCCTGTTTTACGATCAGCTATGCCGTACTGGGGTTCAGTGTCCTGGCCATGACGCTGTTGATGTTTTATGTCGTCGATGCGACGCGGCTCTGCCGGCGTTTGATCAAAATCATGGTCGGCACGACTATTTGGTGGTCGGACCGGCTGCTCGTCCGGGAGGCTGCGAAGCGGGGAGTGGACCAGGCCTATGTACATGAGTGGATCGCGGTGGAGTTCATTGCCAAGCGCACGGCGGTCATCAGCGCCATGATTTATTATCCGTTCGTGGTGGTGTTCCTCATGGCGGTTGCCCGGCACAGTTATTTCGACCGGTGGGACTTTCCGCTCGGTCTCATGGCGATTTTCGGGGTGAACGCCGCCTATGCATTCGGGAACGGGGTGTTTCTGCGTCGTTCCGCCGAACAGGCCAAACGAGCCGCCGTCGTCCAATTGAAGTCCCGGCTCGATGGATTATCCGGCGAAGTCGTCTTCAAGAAGGAAAAGCGGAAGCAGGTCGAACGAATGGTGGCGTTGATCGAGGACTATCAGGAGGGCGCGTTTCTGCCGTTCACCCGCCATCCGTTGTTCGGGGCGATTGCGCTCCCGACCGGGGGCACCGGTCTCCTGTTCCTGCTGGAGTACCTGGCGACGATCTTCTGACGGTCTCGTGTCCGGTCGGTGTGCTGTGCTATGCAGTGCAGGGTGAGATGAGAGGGGAGTGAGCCACGGCAACCGCGTTGTTTGAAGCCTGCGATCATGCTTAAGAAACCCACAGGCAACCGTCCATCGGTGAAAATGCCTGCCGAAGAAGTCATAGCTGATCCCAGCCGGACCATGCGGGCACAAACGCCTGAAGAACAGGCACAGGCGCTGATTTACCGGGCCTGGGAGGCGCGGACTCAACGACAAGCTGCCGCCCTGGCCCGCAGGGCGCTGGAGATGTTTCCCGACTGTGCAGACGCCTACACCGTGTTGGCAGGGGCGGAGGCACGTTCAGCTGAGGAGGCTCGGGTGTTGTATGAGCATGGAGTCGATGCCGGACGGCGGAGCCTCGGCCAAGCCTTTTTTGACGAGCACAGGGGACACTTCTGGGGCATGATCGAAACCAGACCGTACATGCGCGCGCGCCAGGGGCTGGCCGATTGTTTGTGGGCTCTAGGCCGGAAGCGAGAATCTCTTGCGCATTGCGAAGCGTTGTTAGAGCTGAATCCTGACGACAACCAGGGCATTCGCCATGGATTGTTGAGTCGCTATCTTGCGCTGGGGAACGATATTGGAGCCGCACGACTCTTTCGTGACTATGCGCACGACGCCTCCGCCGCGTTTCTGTGGAGCCGCGTGTTGCTCGACCTTCGCCGGGGAGACCAGGTCGCAGCAAAGGAGCATTTGGTCCTGGCGATGCACGGCAATCCGCACGTGGCGGGGTTCTTTGCCGGCAAGCGGAAACCGCCGGCTCGCTTGCCGGAACGCTATAGTCCCGGCGACCGGAACGAAGCGGTCTTGTATATTGCGAACTTTGCCGAAGCCTGGCTGGCATCGGCTGATGCGATGGATTGGTTGACCGGTCAATTGGGGAACTGAGCTGAGCGAGCGGTATCGAATCACTGTGTGGGTACTTCTCTCAGCATCTCGTCCTTGCTTCGCGTGACCGGACCTGGTACAGTGCAGAGGTTCGCGTAAGACCTTCTGTAGCCGGGGGCAGCAGCCCTTGAATCTCTGAAGTCTTACGCGATTGTTGTTTGTGCCCGCAGATGTGCCGTCTCCGCTGAGCCTACCGCCGAAGGTTGTTCCTCCGTCGTTTGCACCGCCAGCTCGTCACCGCCGTGGGAATCTTTCTTTACCTGTTCTAGAGGTGTCTCGTTGTTTCACGAATTCTGTTCCGTTCTCCGGGCATTCCTCCGCCATGCGGCAGGGAGTCTGTATCACATCGTCATCGTCGCCATGAGCGCAGGCATTGCGCTCCTCCTGCCGGCCGGAGCCGGCCGGTTCCTGTCGTTCTGGTCGCAGGTGGAACATGACACATTTTCACTGATTGCGGTCGAGATGACCGCCGCCGTTCTGTTGATGGGCTGCTTCAACTATGTCCACCGCAGTTTGCGGGATCGGGCGCTCGCCGAAGCAGCGCTCGGCGCCGGACTCGTCTCGTTCTTTCCCCGGCGCGGGCCGGAGGCGCGCCGGCGTATTCAAGCGTTGAAAGATGAGCAGGGCTCCGGTCGTTCGGTGATGGTCATTGGATCCAGTGGAGCCGGAACTCTGGTGGACCAGGTCGGCGATCTGTCGTCGGTCCTCGACAAATGCCTGGAGGCCAAGATCCTCCTCGTGAATCCGTTCAACCGGGATGCGCGCGCCCGTATGCAGGCCTTGGCCCATCCTGCTTGCACGTACCCGGCCTTTCGTGAAGAGGTTCGGCAGAGCATCGCGCTACTCAAGCGTCTGAAGGCGATCGGCAAGGTCGTGAAGCTGAAGCTCTATGCCGATGCTCCGCTGGTCAAACTGGTGATCCTCGGTGACTCTCTCTGGTTGCAGCATTACCATGCCGATCTGGATAGTCAGAACATGCCGGAGTATGTCTTGCAGCGGAACCGCAAGGAGCACGGTCTGTATACGTTCTATGCCCACTACTTCATGCAGCGATGGGAGAGCCTCGAGTTGCCTGAATACGATCTGGATACCGACGAACTGGTGTACCGCAGTCGAACCGGTCAGGAGATCCGGCGGGAGCCGGTGGAGATCGGGGCTGCTCCGGTTGCCGCACATTCCGCGGAAACTGCGCGGGTCGATACGCGCGAGGCGTTTCAATTGCTGCACGCGCCGGGTCCGTACCTGCCGGTTCGCGGGTACGATCTGGAGTAAGGCAGGTTTTCCTTTATTCCTCACCACCTGTTCGGAACATCGATTGTTCCCTGCCGAGACATCGCGGTCGCTGTGGTATTACTATGGCGCTATGGCGGTCACGTCGATGCATCGATGTATCGGCCCGGATAGACGAGGGGGAGGAGTGAGGGACCATGGGTAATGGAGTGGAACGACGCGCAGTCTCGCCGATGACGACGTTCTTTTCATACGGATTCCGGCCGTTTTTCCTGGGAGCTGCACTGTTCGCCGGTGTGGCGATTCCCGTCTGGATTCTGATCCTGGCCGGAACCGGGAATCCGGTCCTGCTCTCCGCCGCTCGCGACTGGCATGTGCATGAGATGCTCTTCGGATTTCTCCCTGCGGTGATCGCCGGCTTCCTCCTCACGGCGGTGCCTAACTGGACGGATCGTCCGGCGATTCAAGGCAGGGAGCTGATGATCCTCTTCATCCTATGGCTGGCCGGGCGTGCGGCCATGGCGAGTTCCCTGCTGGTACCGCTGTTCGCGGCCGTCGTGGATGCGGCGTTTCTGGTGGTATTGGTGGGTCTGTTATGGCGGGAACTTGCGGCCGGGCACAGCTGGAACCATGCACCGGTAGGCGTGGCGATCAGTCTGTACGCCGCCGCGAATGTGACCTTCCATGTTCTTGCACTGAAGGGCGCGGAGACGGACCTTGCGCTGCGGCTCGCGCTCGCGCTGGACCTCTTCCTGCTGACCTTTATCGGCGGACGACTCACGCCGAACTTTACGCGAGAATTTCTGGCGGGTCACGGAAAGAAGGAACGACCTGCACCGTTTTCCCGCTTCGATGCACTCTCGATCGCGCTTGTCCTCATGGGCGCGCTGGCCTGGACGATGCTCCCGGCGGCGCCGGCGACGGGCTGGATCTTTCTCGCTGCCGGGGCCGTGAATCTCGGTCGGCTCGTGCGCTGGTACGGCTGGCTCACGTGGCGTGAACCGCTCGTGCTGAGCCTGCATGTGGGGTACGGCTGGCTCGCCTTGTCGATGCTGGCTCTGGGGTGCGCGCTGCTGGGAATCGGGCTCGCGAAAGAAGATGCGGTGCATGCATTGACCACCGGTGCCGTCGGTGCGATGACCCTGGCGGTCATGACCCGCGCCAGCCTCGGCCATACGGGCCGTCCCAAACGGGCCGGTGCCGCGACGGTCTGCATCTATGGGTTGGTGATCCTCGGCGCCACGTTGCGGGTCTTCGCTCCCGGCACCGGTCTTCCGACAAATCTGGTCTTGGGCTCCGCCGGGGCTGCATGGAGCGGGGCCTATCTGCTGTTTGCTCTGGTCTATGGGCCGTATCTTGTTCGCCCCAGCCTGGATGAATGAGGGAAGGGGAAGAGGGCTGAGGGCCTGCCGATCGGTGAAGTAGTGGAGGTGGTTGACGCGGTGCAGGTGGTCGGGAACCCGGATGGACCGACGTGCTGCCGGTTAGAGTTCCTCGCCGTACTTCAGGAAGTGCTGCTCCTTGGCGCCGTCGATCCAATTGTCGTGTCGGATGCGATCGGGGAACGTATTGAGCTCCGAAGCCATGTGTTCGACGTCTTGCTCCTTCCACTCGGCGATTTGCCGGAACGTGAACATCCCCATGCGATTGAGGACGCGTTCCATCACCGGGCCGATCCCGTGGATCTGTTTGAGATCGTCTTTTTGGGCCGGGTGACCTTTTCCTGCACCCCGTTTTGTTGTGGCGCTGCCGGTTGATCCTGACTCGGTGGTTCCCGTCGACTTGGCTTGCGCGCTGAACCGCTGGGCTACGCGATACTCGACGAGTCGTTTGCGGAGCGCTCCGATCTCTTCTTCCCGCTCGCTCACATCCATCACACGACGCTCTTCGGCCTCGCGGAGCGCAAGGTCTTTTTTCTCCACCTCGCCCCGGAACATCTCCAACTCTTCGACGGTTGCCTGTAGACGCTGAATCTCCGCGTCCCGCTCCTGCAATGTTTCGCCGAATCGCGCGAGGTCTTCCTGGCTTTGTGTTCGCAGATTGGCGAGGTCCAGCTCGATCGCAGTGAGGCGTGCCTGGGTCCGGGCGAGGTCCTGTTCCTTGGCCTGCAGCATGGACGACGCGCGGGCGCGATCCTGTTCCTGTTCGCGCTCCAATCGGCGGCTCTTTTCCAGGAACGGTTCCAACTCTTCCGTACGGGCGCGCAGTCGGGCGATCTCGGCATCTTTCGGCGCCAGTTGCTCCACCCAGGTTTTTAAGGTGGCAATCTCCTGGTCGCGGGCAATCAACACGTCTTCGGCATTCTCCATCTGTGCCTGCATCTCGGCAAATCCAGTCGATTGTGCCTTGATCTTGGCTTCGGCTTCTTCGACCTCGCGTCGGAGGGTATCCCGTTCACGTTCGGCGGCATGCAGGCGTACACCCTTTTCCCGGACTTCCGTCTGCAAGGTGGTGAGTTGTTCGACCTTGGTGGCGAGATCGGCGGTCAGGTCTTTGAGGGCCGCTTCGGAGGTGATCATCTTGCCTTCCAACATCTGGACGGCAGAGGTGCGCACCTTCAACTCGTGGTTGAGGGTATCCAGCTCATGTTCACGCCCACGGAGTCGGGTGGCGATTTCGGACAGCTGCTGACGTTTTTCAGACGTGGCAAAGCTGCGCAGCAGCCAGCCCATCATCAGTCCGATGGTCGCCGCCACCAGCAAGCACCCCACCATTTGCAGAATCATGGCTCCCATAGATTCACCGTTCCTCTTTCACGCGAAATTCGATGCGCCGGTTCTTCTTCGACGCGGCGCGCGTCCGGTCCTGGCTCAGGGGGCGCGTCGATCCATAACCGACGGCGGTCAGCCGATTCGGCACCTGATGTTCCACGAGGTATTGCCGGACCGCCTCCGCTCTGGTGCGGCTCAATTGGAGGTTGTAGTCGGGGTCGCCGTAGGAATCGGTGTGACCGCCGATTTCGATGATGGCCTCGGGTGCCCGCTTGAGTGCGGGAACCAGCTTGTCGACCACGGCTCGCCCCTTGGAGGTGAGAACCGCGCTGTTACTTTCGAATGCGATATGCTCGCCCCGCAAAATCTCATCCAACCCGGCTTGGACCTGGGCCCGGGATGCATGGGGCGCCGGTGAGGGCTGGCTTGCCGACGAAAGGTTCGCCGGGCTCGTCGAGCCTGCCGATGCGACAGCGACCTGATCCTGCACGTGAACGGATGTGCCGAGCAGTGAGGCCACTTCGTGGAGAAGTTTGTTCTTCAGATCTGTGCCGGTCACGGTCCCTTTGACGGTGGCGGTTTGACCTGAGAGGGAGACCGTGGCCTGATGGTGCTGGAGTGTCATGACCTGTGTGAGGAGCGCGGGGAGGGCGGCTTCCCATCCAGCGGCCTGGCCGTCTTCGAGGACCTCCAGATTGTCGGTGACCCGTAACCTGAGGCTCTTGGCAAGATCCTGTGCGCGCGCTAGCGCGGCGGCTTTGGTCTCTTCGCTGGCCACCGCGCCGGACAGTGTCAGGTGGCCGTTTTCAAGGTGGGCACTGAACGCGGGATGACCGGTCGCCGACGACGTCACCGGCAGATGCCGAGGGATACAGAGGAATGCCAACAATGTGAGGGCGAAGAGTCCTACGCCGAAAATAATTCCGCGCGACATGCGCAAGCCTTTATCGTCTCAGGTACGAGGCCCCGCTGCGGCATCGAGTCGCCGTGGGCTGGTGTCGTTTCAAGACTTCGAGTGTTACTTGATTAAGCTGATGCGTGATCTCTGTCGGCGCATCTCTATCGGCGGAAGGGTATCACATCACCAGCACTCATGCTAGCCTGGATTCTTCGGAAGAGGCCGGATTCTGCCGGGTGATTTCGTGCCGCGCAGCCGTGCCGTTCGGGGGTCGGGTTGAGGGGTGTTCGGCTTGCAGTCGCCGTGAGCCATCTGGTATTGTCACGGCGCTTTTCGTCTAGCTCATGGTTTCCCACCCACACGATATCAATAGTTGAAGGAGTTCATCATGGCCAGCATTGCGCGGGCACTGATCAGTGTTTCTGATAAGACCGGAGTCGTCGAGATGGCGAAGGGGCTGGCGGCCCTGGGCGCCGAAGTATTGTCCACCGGTGGAACCGCGAAAGCCTTGCGTGAGGCCGGCGTGGCTGTCACCGACGTGGCCGCCTATACGGGATCGCCGGAGATCCTGGACGGGCGCGTGAAAACATTGCACCCGAAAATTCATGGCGGACTCCTCGGCCGCCGTCGTGTGCCCGATCATGTGGCGCAGATGCAGCAGCACGGCATCGGCAACATCGATGTGGTGGTGGTCAATCTCTATCCCTTCGAGTCGACGATCGCGAAGCCCAATTGTCCGTTCGAAGAGGCCATCGAAAATATCGATATCGGCGGGCCGTCGATGTTGCGATCCGCCGCAAAGAATCATGAAGACGTGTTGGTGCTGGTCGATCCCGCCGACTACGGCCGGGTGCTGGAGGCGCTGAAGTCCGGTTCCGTGACGCCCGCGCTGCGACGCGAATTGGCCATGAAGGTGTTTCAGCACACGGCCCGGTACGACAGTCTGATCGCCGGGTATCTTGAAAAGCAGGTCCAGGGGAGCGAGGTGAAATTCCCCGCCATCCTCTCGCTGCAGTTCGAGCGGGTGGAAACACTGCGTTATGGAGAAAATCCGCATCAGCAAGGGGCCTTCTATCGTGAAATGAATGCCAAGGAACCCGCCGTGTCGCGCGGGAAAATCCTGCACGGCAAGGCCATGTCCTACAATAACTTCCTCGACTCCAATTCGGCGCTTGAGCTGGTGAAAGAGTTCGATCAGACCGCTGTGGCGATCATTAAGCACAACAATCCCTGCGGCTGCGCGCTCGGCGCGACGCCGGTGGAAGCCTATGTGAAAGCGCGCGCGACCGACCCCGTGTCGGCATTCGGCGGCGTGATTGCGTTCAACCGTCCCGTGGATCTGGCTGCGGCCAAGGAAATCACCTCGACCTTCGTGGAGGTGGTCATCGCGCCAGGCTTCGCTGAGGACGCGCTGGCTGAACTCAAGCGCAAGAAGGACATCCGCCTCCTGGACGTGGGACCGCTGAGCAAGGCGACTGCGGAAGGATATGACCTCAAGAAGCTGGTCGGTGGATTGATCGTGCAGGATCGCGATCTGGGGACGATCAAGGACATCAAGGCACTGGCGGTTCCGACCTCGCGCAAGCCGACCGAAGAAGAATATGCGGCCTGTGCGTTTGCCTGGGTGGTCTGTAAACATGTGAAGTCGAACGCCATCATCTACGGGCGGCCGGGCGAAATCGTCGGAATCGGGGCCGGACAAATGAGCCGGGTGGACTCGGTGAAACTGGCCGTCATGAAAGCCCAGTCGCCTGTGAAGGGCTGCGTGATGGCATCCGATGCATTTTTCCCGTTCCGTGACGGCATTGATGCGGCGGCGGAAGCCGGCATTACCTGTGTGATTCAGCCGGGCGGTTCAATCCGCGATCCTGAAGTGACGAAGGCTGTGGACGAACACGGGATGGCGATGATACTGACCGGTATGCGCCACTTCCGCCACTAATCGGCTTCTGAAACTGGCCGCCAGCTGCGTTCTCAGTCAGCCAGATGCTTCAACGTACCAACGATGGTACGCCTCAGCCTCTGGCTTCCCTGCGGCCTTGCTGGACGACCATTTTGAGAAGCCTCAGGTGTGAGCATCGTGTGCACTTCCCATAAAGTAAAGGTTGAGCTGTGAAGATTCTTGTTGTCGGTGGCGGTGGTCGGGAACATGCCATGGTGTGGAAGATCGCCCAAAGTCCGCGGAAGCCGGAAATTTTCTGTGCACCGGGGAATGCCGGCATCGACGGTCTCGCCACCTGTGTCCCGATCAAGGCCGACGATATCGAGGGTCTCAAGGCGTTTGCGCTCAAGGAGCAGATCGATCTCACCGTAGTCGGCCCGGAAGCGCCGTTGGCGTTGGGCATTGCGGATGAATTCCGCAAGGCACGACTGAAAATCTTCGGTCCGACCAAGGCCGCCGCTCGCCTGGAATCCAGCAAGAGTTTCTCCAAAGACATCATGGGCGCCAATCGAATCCCCACCGCGGCTGCACGCAGCTTTGAGCGTATGGACCAGGCGTTGGCCTATCTGGACGAGCAGCCGGTTCCGATCGTCGTGAAGGCCGACGGACTCGCGCAGGGCAAAGGGGTGGTCGTGGCCACGACGCGCGAGGAGGCCAAGCAGGCGGTTCGCGATGCCATGGAAAAGTCCCTGTTCGGCCAGGCCGGACATCGTGTGTTGATCGAAGAGTTTCTGGACGGCGAAGAGTTGACGCTCATGGCCTTCACCGACGGGAAAACCGTGGTCCCCATGGTGCCGGCTCAGGACCACAAACGAGTGGGAGATGGGGACAGCGGACCCAATACCGGCGGCATGGGCGCCTATGCCCCGGCGCCGATCGCCACGGCCGCGCTTCGTGAACAGGTGACGCGTCAGGTGCTGCAGCCGACGGTGGATGCACTGGCCCGTCTGGGTTGCCCCTTTCAAGGAGTGCTCTACGCTGGCCTCATGGTCGTGAAGGGAATCCCGTATGTGCTGGAGTTCAATGCGCGCATGGGGGATCCTGAAACGGAAGTGGTGCTGCCGCTCCTGAAAACCGATCTTGTCGAGGTGATGGAGGCGGTGGTCGAGCACCGTCTGGATGAATTGACGGTGGAATGGCATCCGGAGACGGCCGTGTGCGTCGTGATGACCTCGCCGGGTTATCCCGGTTCCTATCCGACCGGCCTTCCCATTCAAGGGCTGCCTGCTCCATCCGATGAATCACGGGTCGCGGTGTTCCACGCCGGCACGAAACGGGAGTCGGGGCGTGTGGTGACCGCGGGCGGACGAGTTCTGGCGGTCACTGCCTGGGGGCCGTCGTTGCTCGATGCACGGGCGCAGGTGTATCAAGCCGTGCCTTCGATTTTATTTGAAGGCCGCCATTATCGAACCGATATCGCGCATCGGGCCTTGCCGCACAAGATCTGATCCGGGCAGTTTCCGGTCTTCTTACTCCATGGCTCTGGTCCTTCCCTTTACCGACACCACCTGCGATCGCGTTCTGCCTGATGTCCGGCGGGTGCTGGATGCGCATGGCGTCATCGCGCTGCCCACCGAAACGTATTACGGTTTGGCGGTCAGCCCGACGGATACAGCGGCGCTGCAGCGATTGATGGAATTGAAAGGTCGGCCGGCGGATAAGCCGATCTTAGTGCTCATCGGAAGTCCGGACCAATTGCCTCAGTTGGTGCGTTCCGTTCCTCCCGCCGCCGCCCTTCTCATGGAACTGTTCTGGCCCGGGCCGTTGACGATCGTGTTTCCGGCGGCGCCTGACTTGCCGGCGCTGTTGACCGCGGGGACCGGAACGATCGGGGTGCGGCAGTCTCCGTTGCTCCAGCTTCAGCATTTGTTGCAGGGTACAGGACCACTGACCGGGACCAGCGCCAATCGTTCTTCAGAACCCCCGCTCGACGACGCCGTGGCCGTGCAGCGCACATTGGGAGCAGGGGTGGAGCTCATTCTGGATGGAGGGCGCACGCCGGGAGGGCTGCCGTCCACCATGGTGGACGCGCGAGACCGCCCGCATCTGCTTCGAGCCGGGGCCCTTTCCACGGATCTCATTCGCGCAGCGCTGGCGCGGCAGGGATTCGAACTTTCATCATGATTTGATGCTCGGTTGTCGGTATAATTCACCCTCATGGGAGGATCACTTATGCTCATTCGTTCACGTCGCGCGGTGATGGGACTGTCTACGCTCGGGGTCGGTGCGATGCTTCTGCTGTCGGGGTGCGATTTCTGGCCGCCGGCTCTTCAGGCTCAGATCGAACAGTTGCACTCGGAAGCCCAACAGGCGGCCGCAGATAAGGCGCTGCTGCAGAATCAGCTCAACGCCGCGAACAAGGCGAAAGAGGAACTGCAGATTCGGGTGGAAGATTTGACGCGGGTGAACAAAGAAAAGTCGGCGATGATCGCGAATCTGGAACATACGATCGCCGCCGCAAGAGAACGCGCGGTGAAAGCCACGAAGAGCAATGCCGTCAAGCCGGTCGCTAAACCAGCCGTGAAGAAGTCCGTCAAGCCGACGCACAAGCCCGCCGCGAAGTCCTCAGTCAGGTCCCACACCACCAAAAAAACAAAACCTGCCCCGGTGAGGTAAATACTTCGCCGCTCCTGTTGCCGGTGGAGTCCTTCCCTTCTGCACGCCGAACCGATACACGTTGAACAAATCGTCAACGGTGTGCTGCCTGGTTCGGTGATTCCACGTACTGGAGGGAGACACGTCGGGCCTACAACACTGCAGCGTACCGTCTCGCCGGCGTCCAGCGACCTGAGGCTCCTCTGCCGTCGCGCCGCAGGCTTCGCTGCGGCTTCACCGAGCAGCGAGTTCGAATGGCCTGAGGAGGATGTGCAGGGAATGCCTGACCGCCGCCGGTGCTGAAGCGCACAGGGGCTAGGCAGCCCTCCGGCAGGAGCCTGCTAGGTGCTTGAGGACGATGAGGAGCTTGAGCCAGAGGTGCTCGGGCTCGATGTGGAAGTGCTTGTACTCGTCGATGCCGTCGAACTTGAAGCTGCCGCAGCGGCGGGCGCCGGCGTTGTCGTAGAACTCGTGCTTCCGCCTTCAGAGGAAGCCGGTGCTTTTGTTTTATCCGTGGTGGAGGCCGCTGGTTTCTCGGAGGTATCGCTTCCCGAGCCGGGTTTCATTTTGTCCGAATAGTCGGTGATATACCACCCGCTCCCTTTGAACATGATGGCAGGGGACGAGATCAGTTTCGTCACTTCTTTTCCGCACCGCGCGCATTCCTTGATGGGCTCGTCCTTAATGCTTTGCTTCACCTCGAAGCGGTGGGCACAGCTCGTACATTGATATTCATATATTGGCACGGGTCATTCCTCCTCTGATCAGCTAGCGTCGCGCGCTGTCCTGATGCTCGATTTGCCCGGATCCGCGGCGCCATCTGGTAGTAGCTTCGATATCGAGAAAATCAAGTGCTATGAAAGGCTCAGATCCTCTGAGCTTAGGACAACCGGCGGAGCGCCGCATCGATACGGGTCAGTCCTCGCTCGATCGCTTCCATGGCGGTCGCATAGGACAGCCGAATGTGGACGTCGCTGCCGAACGGTTCACCGGGCACCACCGCCACCTGGGCTTCATTGAGTAGATAGGTCGCCAGGTTCGCTGCGGAGCCGATGGGCTGATCCTTCCAGCGCTTGGCCAGCAGGCCGCTCACATTCGGGAAGGCATAAAACGCTCCCGTGGGCATGCGGCAGGCCACGCCGGGCATCTTGTTGAGACGCTCGACCATCACGCGTCGGCGACGGTCGAATTCCGTCACCATGGTTTTGGTAAAGGGATTTCCAAGGCGAAGCGCGGCCACCGCAGCCTTTTGCGAAATCGAACAGGGGTTCGAGGTGCTCTGGCTTTGAATATTCGCCATGGCCGTCAGCAAAGGCTTGGGTCCCGCGGCGTACCCGATGCGCCAGCCGGTCATGGCGTAGGCTTTTGAGACCCCGTTGATGACGACGGTTCGAGCCGCCACTTCCTGGCTCAAGGTCGCAATGCTGATGTGCTGGGTGCCGTCGTAGAGCACTTTCTCGTAGATCTCGTCCGAGATGATCACCAGGTCGTGGCGTAGGGCTACGGCCGCAATACCTTCGAGGGTTTTCCGATCGTAGGTGGCGCCGGTCGGGTTACAGGGACTGTTGACAATGATGGCTTTGGTCCGTGGCGTGATGACGGCTTCCAGCGCTTCCTGGCTGATCGTATACCCGTCCTCCTCCCGCGTCTGGAGCAGGACGGGCGTGGCGTCGTTGAGCAGGGTCTGGTCCTGATAGGAGACCCAGAAGGGAACGGGGATGATTAGTTCATCGCCGGCTTCAAGCAGGGCCTCCGCCAGGTTGTAAAGTGAATGTTTGGCGCCGCAGGAGACGAGGATCTGGGACTTGTCGTACTGGAGGCCTTGCTCCTCCTTCAACTTATCCGCGATCGCTCCGCGCAATTCATCGATGCCCGACGACGGCGTATACTTCGTGAAGCCGGCGCGAATCGCGGCTTCTGCCGCGGCCTTCACGGGTTCGGGTGTATCGAAGTCCGGTTCTCCGGACGCGAAATCGATGACATCGATCCCTTGGGCCGCCATCGACTTGGCGGTGGCGGTAATGCTGAGTGTGGGAGAGGGGACAATCCGTCCGACACGGGCTGCAAGTTTCATCCTTTGAAACTCCGAATTCGTTCTTGGATCCTCCGAGCCACTTCGGGATGCACAAAATCCTTGAGTGATCCGCCGTGGCTGGCGACATCCTTGATGATGGTGGAAGACAAATAGGAATATTCCTCACTGGGCATCAGGAAGACCGTTTCGACGGTCTCCGCCAGCTTGCGATTGACGAGTGCCATTTGAAACTCGTGTTCGAAATCCGAAATCGCCCGCAGCCCTCGCAGAATAGCATGGGCGCCGCTGCTCCGCACAAAATCCACGAGGAGCCCTTCGAAGGTCGTCACCTCCAGGTTCGGGAGATCCTTCGTGACGAGGCGAACCATCTCCAGTCGTTCCTTCGCACTGAACAGCGGATGTTTGGACGGGTTGGGTGCGATCGCCACGATCATCTTCTCGAACATGCGGAATCCGCGCCGGATGATGTCGCTGTGTCCGTGCGTGATCGGATCGAATGTGCCGGGATAGACGGCGATCTTCATTGTGGTTGGGCTGCCTTCGCTGTCACGTGAAATCGTGTGAGCGCGGTGTCGCCGTAGTCGTATCGTTTGACCTGCGAGAGCAGGCCAAGGGTCTGCGGGATCTCCGCTTTCTTCCCGTGCTCGATGACCACCACGGCGTCGTCGGCCAGCCATCCGGCGCTCCACTCCTGGGCCATTGCGATCAGTTCGGGGGTCAACTGGTAGGGTGGATCACAGAACACAATGTCGTAGGGGCCCGACCATTCGGTTGCCCGACGGAAAAACTGGCTGACCTGGCAGGCGCAGACATTGGCGGATTGCTGCAGGCCGCATTGCTCAAGGTTCGAGTTGACCAGGCGCAGGGCCTGACGATCGGCTTCCACAAAGGTCACGTGGGCCGCTCCGCGGCTCAGCGCTTCAATTCCGATCGAGCCGGTACCGGCATAGAGGTCGAGCACACGAGCTCCCGTGGTCCGTTCGCCAAGGATCGAAAAGAGGGCCTCTTTCACTCGGTCGGACGTCGGTCGAATCGCCTGTCCTCTGGGACCAAGCAACCGTCGGCCCCGATGAAGCCCTGCGATGACGCGCATGATCGTATTCGGGTGAGAGCCATTCGTCTCTGGCTAAGAAGTGAGAGACTCTAACACAGCGTTTTTGAAGGGGTCAAGGTGACCGGGTGTGATGAGGAGGATGGGGGCGCCGAAAAGGTCTTCTCCCCGCCGAGGGGCGGGGAGCGCTGCAGACGTCGAGGAGGAGTGCGCGCGCTTTGACGCGTGGGAAGCGGCTCGCTATAATCGGGCGACACCAAGACTCGGTTCACGCGGGCTGAGGGGGTGGCCGAAATTCCAGGCTCGTCACACCACCACATCACACAGAGAACAGAGCAGCGAACGCGCCGGACTAGCGGGTCGCGACAGGCTGAGCTTCGCGAGCGGCGAGGCTCTTTCTCCGATTCGCCGAAATCGTCCGATCGATGATGGCTCCACAGTTAATGCACTTCCAGGCGTAGAAAATGAGGAAGAAGTCTGAGAACCGTTCCAACATCATCATGCCTTTGCACTTCGGACATTCCATTTGCTCCTCCTGGGTGGTGACGTTTACAGCTGTGTCACCTCTCAAGCAAGAGCTGCACCAAAATGTAAAATGTAATTATTTCAATTGGTTATGTCAGTCGACTGCCTAGCAGGAGATCGGTTAGGCGTCAAGTCTCCGGCACAAAAAGGTGCAAGCCGACATTTTTTTGTCGCAGGAAGTCATCGATGACACCCAAAAAAACAGGGCGCGGGATCGGAAAGTGGCCTGAGACTGAACGTCCACGTGAACGTTTGCTCCGCGAGGGGGCCGAAAGCCTCTCGGATGCGCAATTGCTGGCCATTCTGTTGCGCGTGGGACGTCAGGAAGCCTCCGCTGTCAAAGTCGGCATGGAGGTGCTTGATCGTGTCGGAGGCATCTTCGGTCTCCTACATTGCAGTGCCGAGGAGCTTTGCGCCATTCCTGGAGTGGGGCCTGCCAAGGCCGCGCAGTTGAAGGCGGCCGTAGAAGTCGGGAAACGCGCGGTGTCTGCGCCGCTCACGACCGGGACGCGCATCAGCTCGAGCGCCGACCTGTTTCAGCATTACCACGCACGGTTGCGGGATTTACGGC
Organism: Nitrospira sp.; assembly: GCA_024998565.1. Taxonomy (NCBI): domain Bacteria; kingdom Pseudomonadati; phylum Nitrospirota; class Nitrospiria; order Nitrospirales; family Nitrospiraceae; genus Nitrospira; species Nitrospira sp. The sequence goes on along the minus strand of JACOEM010000005.1, from coordinate 199,749 downwards.
ACGAGATTTTCGCCGTGGTGCTGCTGGACGCCAAGAACCAAGTCATCCGCGACGTGACGATTTCTGAAGGCAGTCTGACCTTGAGTATCGTGCACCCGAGGGAAGTCTTTATTCCCGCCATGCGTGCGTCTGCAGCCGGAGTCATTTTCCTCCACAATCATCCCAGCGGGGATCCCACGCCGAGCCAGGAAGACCGGGTGTTGACGGCCAGGCTGGTGTCTGCCGGTTCTCTCCTCGGAATTCAAGTTCTGGATCACCTCATTGTGGGGGACGGCCGGTATGTCAGTTTTGCCGACCAGGGGTGGCTGAACGGGGAAGGCGTGAGGGCATGAACCGCGGCAATCGATTGCACTCGCTTTCTTCCCGGCAGAATTCGATCGGATGTTTTGAGAAAGGATGGCATCACCTGCACGTGTCACTCTAACCAGGCCCATTGCGGCCGCCGACTCACCGGAGGAGGTCATCATGAACGTTCCCCTCACCGAATCCATCAGGAATGTGGCTGTGGTATCGCATGCGGGATCGGGCAAAACCTCATTAGTCGAAGCGCTGGCCTACTGTGCGGGTAGTCTCCCCGCTCCCGGCTCTGTCTTCGCCGGAACCACGGTGTCGGATTTTGAACCGGAAGAAATCCACCACCGAACCTCTCTCAGCACCGCCGTTCTTCGTTGCTCCTATCAGGATCGAGTGCTCAATCTTCTGGATACCCCGGGCTCGCCCAGCTTCATTGGTGAGACGCGATCGGCACTGCGTGCGGCAGACGGCGTGATAGTGGTCGTGAGTGCGGCAACAGGCGTGCGCAGCGCCCTCCAGCGGCTCTGGTCGATGATCCGTGATTCCGGGTTGCCCTGTGTCGTGTTCGTCAACGATCTGGACAAGGACGGCACGGCGTTCGACAGCACGGTGGAAGCTCTGACCAAGGAATTGGAGATGACTGCTGTTCCGCTGATCCTGCCGATGGGCAACGGTGTGCAACTGGGCGACATCGTGGATCTGCTGCAGAATCGTGTGGTGACGTCGCGTCCCGACCGTCCGCAATCGCAACAGGGGCCGGTGCCGCCTGAGTGGCATGAGCGGGTCGATCAAGCCAGACGTCGCGTGATGGAGCTCGTGGCAGAGGGGGACGAGGCGTTGCTCGAACGCTATTTGACCGACGGCGCCTTGACGGAGGAGGCCTTACTGAAGGGACTGCAGACCGGAGTTCAATGCGGGTCGCTGGTACCCATTGTCGGAGGATCCGCCATTCGACACATCGGTGTGCATACGCTCTTGCAGAGTCTCGTTGATCTATTGCCCTCACCGGCCGGTCGGGCTCACGTCGCGCCCTTGCAGGGGATAGGTCTGATTGAGGGGGGAGAGCCGATCAGCAGGAGTCCGGTGCCCACTGAGCCGTTCTCAGGCCTCATATTCAAGACCCTCATCGATCCCTTCATCGGTCGTCTTTCTTACATTCGGGTGTATTCGGGAACCTTAGAGGCGGATACCGCTATCTACAATTCCACGCGGCAGGTCAGAGAGCGAGGCGGGCACCTGTTCTCAATTTTCGGCAAAAAATACATGCCGATCACGCGTGCGACGGCCGGCGAGATCGTGGCGATCGGCAAGCTGAAGGATACGGTGACGGGGGATACGCTCTGTGATGAGCATGCTCCGATCCGATATCCCGGGATTCCATTTCCCAGGCCGGTGGTGTCGTTTGCGATCGAGCCGAAATCGAAGACGGATATCGAAAAGGTGAGCCTGGGGCTGCATAAGTTGATCGAGGAGGATCCGAGCCTGGAGTTCGTGCGGCATATCGAGACGAAGGAGATGGTCCTGAGCGGCATGGGCCAATTACACATCGATGTCGCGTTGGAAAAACTGCACCGCAAATACGGCGCGGACGTGATGGTGCACGCGCCGAAAATTCCTTATCGGGAAACGATCCGCAGCGTGGCTCAGGCACAGGGGAAGTATAAGAAGCAGACCGGCGGGCATGGCCAGTATGGTGATTGTTGGTTGGAAGTCGGTCCGTTGCCGCGCGGCCAGGGGTTCGAGTTCGAGAATAAAATCGTCGGCGGCGCGATTCCGCGCAATTTCGTGCCGGCGGTCGAAAAGGGTGTCGTGGAGGCACTGCATGAAGGGCCGCTTGCCGGGTATCCTGCCGTCGATGTGCGGGTGACCGTCTACGATGGCTCCTACCATGTGGTGGATTCATCCGAGTTGGCCTTCAAAATCGCCGGGTCGATGGGAGTGAAAAAAGCGCTGGAAGCGGCCCACCCGATCTTGCTGGAGCCGCTGATGACGGTTGAAGTCGAGGTGCCCGCCGAATGTGTGGGGACGGTCCTTGGCGACCTCAATGCGAGACGGGGCCGGATCCTCATGGTCGAAGCGAACGGTCATATTGAAATCGTCAAGGCCCTGGTGCCGCAAGCCGAGATGCTCAATTATGCTGCGTCATTAAATTCAATGACGGGAGGGCAGGGGAGCTACGCGATGGAATATGCGCACTACGAAGAGGTGCCACGCGAGTTGGCCGGCCGGATCATTGAGGAACACAAGATGGAGCGCCACGGGGCCGTGGCGCATTGAGCAGCAGGATCCGCCGGAAGCATGAAGTGGCCGGCTATCCCGCTTACCGATCGGCGGGCTTCAGCACGACGTAGAAGGCCCGCCCCTCACGCAGGACGCGCAAGAGAATCGTGTCGCCGCGTTTAACTTTGGAGACGGCGACGGTGAACTCTCCGACCGTGCCTGTATCGACACGGTTGACTTCCTTGACCAGATCGCCTTCCCGCAACCCCTCGGCCTGGGCCAGACTTCCTGCTTCCACTTTTGAGATCAGCACGCCTCTGCTCTCGTTCAGTCGAAACTTCTCCGCCAGACCCGCGGTCAGGTCTTGCACGTCGATGCCCAACTTCAAGTCCGTTCTGCTCTGAGGGAGGGAGGCCGTAACCACCGCATCCCGGCGTTCGCTCAGGGCAACATTGAGGGTGAGGCGTTTGCCGTCCCGCACGACTTCCACGCGCGTGGAGGAGCCGGGGTCTAATGCGGCCACCAGACGGGACAGTTTATTCGGGGTATCGACGAGCGCGCCGTCGACTTTGGTGATCACATCGCCCGGCTTGATGCCGGCCAGCGCGGCCGGGTCCCGTTCGAACACTTCATTCACCAGGACCCCTTCGTTCTCATCGACGCCGAACTTGCTGGCCAAGTCCGGTGTCAGCGGTTGCAGGCCAACGCCCAGCCAGGCCCGCACGACCTTTCCCTTCGAGATGAGTTGGTTCATCACCTGCTTGGCCATGTTGGAGGGAATCGCAAATCCGATTCCCTGGGCAAAGTTGATGATCGCTGTGTTGATGCCGATCACGTCTCCCCGCAGGTTGAAGAGCGGCCCGCCGGAATTCCCCGGATTGATGGAGGCGTCGGTTTGGATGAAGTTTTCATACCGTGAGAGATTGATGTTTTCCCGACCGATGCCGCTGACCACGCCGAGTGTGACCGTTCGATCCAAACCGAATGGATTTCCGACAGCCAGTACCCATTGACCGACCTTCACTCCAGTGGAGTCACCGAAACGGGCGGCGGGGAGGGGGTGGTCGGTTGTCACTTTGATAACGGCCAGATCGGTATCCGGATCCTTACCGACGACTTGCGCGAACAATTTCGTCTTGTCGGAAAGGCGAACCTCGACTTCCGTGGCATCACCCACCACATGGTTATTCGTAATAATGTGGCCGTTGGGATCGACGATGACGCCGGAACCGGAGCCGGTGGAGTTGGGGACCCGCTCGCCGGATCCGTCGCGCGACTTGCCCAGGGTTTGGATCGGGAAAATGCTCACGACGGAGGGTTTGGCCTCCTCAGCCAAGTCTGTGATCACGGTTTGGAGTTCTTCGAGCATGCGTAGCCCCGGCGACTCCTTCCGTGGGGGGGATGCGATGTCGGTCGCGGCCAGTGTGATCGCTGAAGGGCCCGTCAGCCACCAGGAGAAACTAAGGCCGAGAATGAGTGCTGAGGTGAGGGAGGTCAGTGTCTTCATGCTGGGACAAGCTCCGTGATCTGAACGGGGTTAGCCGGCCTGCAATTTAGAATAACAGATTGCTGCGCGGCAACGGAAGCCGGAGAAGGTCTAGGCAGATTTCGATGCAGCCGGCCGCTGAAAATGCGGGAGCCAATGAACCAGGTCGTGGCGGAGGCCGACCAGAATGACGATGTCGTCGGGCCGGAGGGTCATGGAATCAGACAGCGGAAGCAGGAATGGACCTCGAAACACCGCGACGATGCGGGTCGTCGACGGCAGGTCGAATTCGCCGATCGGATGGCCGATGACCGGGGCGCCACGGGCGACGACCACGCGTTCGATGGTCGCGTCACGCAGACCCAGTTCACGTTGCATGGTCAGCAGGTCCTCGTGGGCCAGTTCGATCTTCAGGTCACGGATATGCCGCTCGATCTGTTGTAAGGCGACCTGTTGCCCCTTGATGCGATCGGAGGCTGTGCGGATAGTGTCTTCCAGGGTCGGAAGAGTGGCGGGAGCGGCCGACGGCATGGTGCCGGAGGGTTTGGCTCCCAGCTCTGCGATGCGGCGACCGATCTGTCGATGAATGGCGTGAGTCTGATTGAGAATCGTGGTGGCCTGACCATGGAGACGCAGGACATGGACCTTGCGGTTGACGCGTTCCGCGATGGCGACAATCGTCTCGTAAAGTGCGCTGCCGGTGAGGAACAGTTCTTTGCGAAGGCGAGCTAGCAGCTCAAAAGACAGCATCGGATAAATGTCCGATAAGATATATTATGTCAACTTGCTTGTCCGATTCGAGATTCCGTCCCACTCCACAACCGGACCAGATTGTCCTTGTGTCTCACCCAAATTAAGAGACTGACGACGCAGGCAAACCCGATAAACGTCCAGGATCGATGAAACAGCAACGCCACAATTGGAAACATGGCAAAGGCGAACAGCGCGCCACCTGACGAATATTTCCACAGGAATACGGCGCCGACCCACAAACCCATCAGGGTCAGTCCGATCCACGGAGCGACTCCCAGGGCTGCGCCCAGTGCGGTCGCCACACCCTTTCCGCCCTTGAATCCCAGAAACACCGAGTGTAGATGACCAATGACCGAAGCCAGCGCGACCCAGAGAATGGCCGACTCCTCATGCAATAGTACCGTCCCGACCCACCCGGCCAGCCAGCCCTTTCCGATGTCGCCAAGCAGCGTCAGGATGCCGGCCTTTTTCCCGCTCACGCGCAGGACATTGGTGAATCCCACGTTCCTGCTGCCGGCGGTGCGTGGATCCACAGCACCCAGAAGGCGTGATACCACGACTCCAAAAGGAATCGATCCAAGGAGATAGCTGGAAAGGATAAGGAACCCGATGAGCCAGGGACTGTCCATCAATCGTTGACCGGATAGCCGGATGCGAGAGCCGGCCAGGTCGTCCGGCTAGAGACCTTTCGCTCCGACCTGACGCCAGAAGCTCCAGACATATTGTGCGCCTGACACATAGCCCAGGATGAGTGACAGATACAAGGTGACGATACCGGCCAGATGCAGATTGCCGATCGCTTCCACCACGGTGCCTTCGAGCAACAGGAGGACGATGGCAATGACCTGCAGGGCCATTTTATATTTGCCGGTCACCTCGGCGGACATGATCAAACCTTCGGAGGCCGCGATGGCCCGGAGTCCGGTGACCGCGACTTCCCGCGCAATAATCAGAATCGCCACCAGCGCACTGACCCGATCGACTTGCACCAGCAGGATCAATGCGGACAACACGAGCAGTTTGTCCGCAATCGGGTCCAAGAGTCGCCCGAGTTTGGTGATTTGGCCGGTCTTGCGCGCGACATATCCGTCCAGTAGATCTGTCACAGCTGCAACGACAAATACGATGGCCGCGGCCAAGGCTCGATCCGGCGTCGGGTCGATGAGCAGCATGACGAAGACCGGGATCAAGAGAATCCGGACGAGCGTCAGCACGTTGGGCAGATTGATGTTGCTTTCCTGCCCTGCCGACCGCATCAGTACCAGCCCGGCTTGTTTCCAGTTTTCTGCCATAAATCCTTCGACAAACCCTTCGATTTGCAGCGCGTGATGGCTCCCCTACACAATGCCGTGTTTGAGCAGGTCATGCAAGTGAATGACACCGGCCAAGCGATTCGGCTTTTCCAGAACCACCAGCGCCGTGATGGAAAACTGTTCCATCAGCGCGACAGCCGTCGTAGCCAGTTCGTCCGGCCCGATGGTTTTGGGTTGGCGACTGGCGAGATCCCCGGCGGTCACTTTGCTGAAGTCCCCGCCTGCTTGAATGAAGCGCCGCAAATCTCCGTCGGTTACGATTCCGTATAGCGCCCCCTTGGCGTTGATCACCGTCGTCATCCCGAGTTTCTTCGACGTCATCTCCAGGATCGTATCCGCGCCGGACACAGTGTCGCGCACACGCGGCAGGTGATCGCCATGCTGCATGAGGTCCCGCACTTTCACCAGCAGCCGTCGCCCCAGGGTGCCGCCGGGGTGAAACTGTGCGAAATCGTCGTGCTTGAAGCCGCGCTTTTGAAGCAGCGCGACTGCGAGCGCATCACCCATGGCCAGGGTCGCGGTGGTGCTGGCCGTCGGGGCCAGTCCCAGCGGGCAGGCTTCTTCATCGACCGATACATCCAGGGTGACATCGCTGTTTTTCGCCAGCGTGGAAGCCATTTTCCCCGTCATGCCCACGACTGAAATATTCATGCGTTTCACGAAGGGCAGCAATTGGAGGACTTCCTGTGTCTCGCCGCTATTGGAAATGGCAATCAATACGTCCCGGCGAGCCAGCATGCCCAGGTCGCCGTGGATACCCTCGGCCGGATGGAGGAAGAAGGACGGCGTGCCGGTACTCGCCATGGTCGCGGCAATTTTTTGGCCGATCAAGCCCGATTTACCCATACCGGAAATGACCACCTTGCCCGTGCAGCGATACAGAATATCGACGGCTTGGGCGAAACGGCCGTCCAGTCGGGCCGTCAACTCCTGGACGGCTCGCGCTTCGATCTCCAAGACGCGCCTCCCCTCCCGCACACTGGCATCCTGCGAGGGCCGTCCAGCGCCACGCTTGGGCGTTGTTGATGCTGCGGATCCGGTTATTTTGCGGCTGCGTCCCATATACGTAGTACCCGTTCGAGAAGTGATTGGAGCGTATGTAGCGGGACCATGTTCGGTCCGTCAGACAACGCGGAATCCGGGTCGGGGTGCACTTCCATGAAGAACCCGTCGCAGCCGGCGCCTGCCGCCGCACAGGCCAATGGTTCCACGAATTCGCGCTGACCGCTGGATTTCGTGCCGCCTCCGCCGGGGAGTTGCACGCTGTGGGTCGCGTCGAAGACCACCGGATAGCCGAACCGGCGCATGATGGGAAAGGAGCGCATGTCCACGACCAGATTATTGTAGCCGAAGGAGGAGCCACGTTCGGTCAACACGATGCGTCGATTCCCGCTGTCTTCCACTTTCTTCACCGCGTTGCCCATTTCGGGCGGGGAGAGAAACTGTCCCTTTTTGATATTGACGACCTTGCCGGTCTTGGCAGCGGCGATCAGCAGGTCGGTCTGGCGACAGAGAAAGGCCGGAATCTGCAGGATATCCACGATGCGACCAGCCTCTGTGGCCTGCTCTTCCGAATGGACATCGGTCAACACCGGCACACCGATCTGTTGCTTAACCCTGGCGAGCACGGCCAAGCCCTTCTCCAAGCCTGGTCCACGAAACGAGGTGATGGAGGTGCGATTGGCCTTGTCGAAGGATGACTTGAAGACGTAGGGCATGCCGATCGCTTTGGTGATGTCGGCAATACGCCCTGCCGTGTCCATGACGAGCTGTTCATTCTCAATCACGCAGGGACCCGCGATCAAAAACGGCCGATGCCCCGCCCCGATCTTAAATTGTCCTAAGTCTACGTCGTACGCCATAGTCGTCTCTTCTGAATTCACGGGATGCTCAAACTGATCTTTCAGCAAGGCCGCAGACAAGGCAGAACCGGAGGCGTAGCGGAGCTACGTCGAGGATTGTGCCGAGTCGAGAACGCCGCCGAAAGGCAGTTTCAGCATCCCATTTAGTGGCCGCATTTGCGGCGCAACGCCGCCCCCACAAACCCGCTGAATAACGGATGCGGGTGATGCGGCCGTGACTTGTATTCCGGATGAAACTGCGTAGCCAGGAACCAGGGGTGGTTCCGCAACTCGACGATTTCCACCAGGCGACCGTCCGGAGACAAGCCGCTCAAAATCAGTCCCTTGGCCGTCAATTGCTCGCGATAGGCATTATTGAATTCATATCGATGGCGATGCCGTTCGCGTACCTCGCTGACCCCGTACATCTTTTGCGCCAGCGTCCCCTCGCCCAGCTTGCAGGCATAGGCGCCGAGCCGCATGGTGCCGCCCTTGTCGTTGACCGACTGTTGGTCGGACATCAGGTGAATCACCGGATGCGGGGTCTTTTCATCGAATTCCGCGCTGTTGGCACCGGTGAGGCCGGCGACGTTGCGCGCAAATTCGATCGTGGCGCATTGCATGCCCAGGCAGAGGCCGAGGAACGGAATTTGATGTTCTCGCGCATATTGAATGGTGACGATCTTGCCTTCGATTCCCCGCGCCCCGAATCCGCCCGGAATGAGAATGCCGTCGGCTTCGCGGAGAATACGCTCGGTCCCCTGACGCTCTACCTCTTCGGATTCGATCCAGTTCACATTCACGCGGGTTTCATGATCGATGCCGCCGTGCACCAGCGCTTCCGCCAGGCTCTTATAACATTCCTTCAAGCCGGCATATTTCCCGACCAGCGCGATCGACACCTCGTGTTTGGGATGCTTGATCTTCTGTACCATCGCATCCCACTCGCGGAGATTCGGCGGACCGGTTTCCAGCTTGAGCTGGCGGACGATCAGTTCATCCAGTCCTTCTTTGCGAAACACGATGGGCACTTCGTAGATGGTCTCGACATCCTTGGCCGTGATGACCGCATCTTTTTCCACGTTGCAGAACATGGCGATCTTCGCCTTGAGCTCCGGTGGAAGATAGCGGTCGGTGCGGCACAGGAGAATGTTCGGTTGAATACCGATTTCCCGCAGCTTGTTCACGGAATGCTGCGTCGGTTTGGTTTTCAATTCGCCGGCGGCTCCGATGTAGGGCACCAGCGTCAGGTGCACGTAGAGGACATTGTCCCGTCCGACGTCGTAGGGGATTTGCCGGATGGCTTCCAGGAACGGCAGGCTCTCGATGTCGCCGACGGTCCCGCCGATCTCGACGATCGTGACGTCCATGCCTTGCGAAATGCGCATGATGCATTGCTTGATCTCGTCCGTGACATGGGGCACGACTTGCACCGTTCCGCCCAGGTAATCGCCGCGCCGTTCCTTGGTGATGACGGCGTGGTAAATGCGGCCGGTGGTGTAGTTGTTCTCGCGCGTCAGAGTCAGGGAGGTATACCGCTCATAGTGGCCCAGATCGAGGTCGGTTTCCGCCCCGTCCTCCGTGACGTAGACCTCTCCATGCTGGTACGGATTCATGGTGCCCGGATCGACGTTGATGTAGGGATCGAGCTTGAGGAACGTGATCTTCAGCCCGCGGCTTTCCAGCAGATTGCCGATGGATGCGGAAGCCAGCCCCTTTCCGAGCGACGATACGACACCGCCGGTCACAAAAATCAGTTTGCTCATCGTGGCACCTTCTCTCGTCATGAGTGAGTGATGCCGAGTCCGGTTGCACGGCTGTGAAGTTGTTTCAGGGCGCCGGGCACGTCCTCGGGGCTATCGATGCGCAAGGAGCCGTGGGTGGTTTCCCACACGCGGATACGCATTCCGTTTTCCAAGGCGCGCAGTTGTTCGAGTTTTTCGGCCTCTTCCAAAGTCCCTGTTGGCAAGGCCGTCAGACGTTGCAATGTTTCCCGGGTATAGATGTACAAGCCCAGGTGAATGAAATGCAGTCCCGGCACCGCAGCCCGCTTCGGATCGTCCCGCACCAACGGAATCGGCGCGCGGGAAAAATATAAGGCATAGCCCTCGCGATCGGTAGTCACTTTGACCACGCCCGGGTTGTGGAGATCCTGATCGGAATCGATCTGTCGTTTCAAGGTGCCCATCGTGGCCTTGCTGGCCAGAAAGGGCTCGACCAGGTCGGTGATGAGATCGGGATGGAGTAGGATCTCGTCTCCCTGCAGGTCGACGAAACAGTCGCCGGTGCGGCTGTCGGCGACGGCGGCGACGCGGTCGGTACCGGTGCGATAGGGCTCCGTCATCATCACGACCTGTCCGCCGAAGCGCTGCACCGCCGTTTTGATGCGCTCGTCATCCGTGGCGACCAGAACGTCATCGACCGCGCGACAAGCCTTCGCCTGCTCATAGACATGTTGGATCATCGGTTTGCCCAGCAACTCAACCAGCGGTTTGCCCGGGAATCGTGAAGAACCGTACCGGGCTGGAATCACCACCGTCACCGAACGTTTCACGTCAGTTCTGTCCCAGGGCATCCGTGAGTTGCGCGGCTGTGACCGTGGCGGTGCCGATCATGCCGACGACGACCCCGGCGGCTTGGTTGGCAAGCACCGCGGCGTCACGCATGCTTGCGCCCGTCGAGAGCGCCAGCGCGAGTGTTCCGACGACGGTATCACCGGCACCGGTGACATCATAGACCTGTCGGGCGCGCGTGGGGATATGCCAATGGTCGCCATGAGCCTGGTACACACTCATTCCTCGCTCACCCCGCGTCACCAAAACGGTTTGGCATCCCAATCGCTGCCGAAGAATCGTGCCGGCTTTTGTAATCGCTTTGTCATCCTCCCCTTGCACGCCGGCAGCCTGGGTGGCTTCGAGGTGATTGGGGGTGATGACGGTCACACCTTTGTAATAGCTGAAATGCTCCACCTTGGGATCGACCACGATGGGAATTTTGCGCTGCCCCGCCAGTCGAGTCAACTCTGTCATGAGCGACGCGGTGACGACCCCCTTGGCATAGTCCGAGACGACCAGGCAGGAGAGTTCTTTCAAGCGCGACTCCACATACCGGAGAATGCGGCGCTGGAGCAGCGCCGAGAGTTCCGTGCGGCGTTCGACGTCATAGCGAACGATTTGCTGATTGTGGGCGACCACCCGGGATTTTCTGGTCGTCGGCCGGCTCTGGTCGATGACCACGCCGCCGCGGCCCTGCCGGCGCCCGCCCAGTTCTTTCAAGAGCAACCGCCCGCTTTCGTCGGCTCCGATCACGCCACAGATATCCGCCTGCCCGCCGAGCGCGAGGATATTGTTGAAGACGTTGGCCGCGCCGCCCAGCTTGAGGGATTCCGATTCAACGTGGACGACCGGAACCGGCGCTTCCGGAGAAATCCGGCTCACCCGTCCCCAGACGTAGTGGTCGAGGATCAAATCACCGATCACCAGCACTTTGGCTTGGGAGAAACGCTGGACGTAGGCGCTGAGTGCGACGTGATCAAGCGTCGTGTCCTCGCCCGGTTGCCCGCTCGACGTCCCGGTCTGTCCGGTTCGCCCTACTGGATGGCTTTTCCTAACCTTTCCCATCGTACCCATTCCGTCCATGATCCTTGGCCGCTCCACGACCAGTAAATGCGAAATGCTTTGCCGCGCACTTTTTCCGTGCGGACATAGCCCCAGAAGCGACTATCGAGACTATGGTCCCGATTGTCTCCCATCACGAAATACGCGTCTTCCGGCACTGTCACAGGGCCGAAATTGTCGCGCGGACTGATACGCCCGTCATGCACGGGGGGATCAGTGTGCTGCGTGAAGGCATGGTCGTCGAACGGCGTCCCGTTGATGTGCACGACTTTATTTCGCACGTGAATGGTATCGCCGGGGAGACCGATGACGCGTTTGATAAAGTCCTTGTCTTCATCTTCGGGAAACCGGAATACGATGATATCGCCGCGCTGGATCGAGCCGAACGGAATGAGCGTGCGCGAGGAGTAGCAGGTGACCGGCGGAAAGCCCGGCTGAATCTTGCAGTCGGTCGGCCATTGCAAGCCATAGGACAGTTTGCTGACGAGAATATGATCACCCACCAGCAGCGTAGGAATCATCGAGCCGGAGGGAATCTTGAAGGCCTGCACTACGAAGACGCGAATGGCAAAGGCGAGCAACATCGCGATGATGATCGCTTCCGCATATTCCCGCAGGATCGACTTGTGGGCCGGTTGACCGACCGCGACGACCGTGGGGGCCTCTGTCGCTTGGTCTGAGGGTGCGGGGGGCGTTACCGGTCCCGTCGTTGAGGACCTGTCGTCGGGGCGTGGATTGGGGTCGAGACTCATTCCTCGCCCACCTTCAAGATGGCCAGGAACGCCTCTTGGGGCACTTCCACCCGTCCGACCGCTTTCATGCGTTTCTTGCCTTCCTTCTGCTTGTCCCACAGCTTTCGCTTGCGCGAGATGTCGCCGCCGTAACACTTTGCGGTGACATTCTTCTTAATGGCGCCGATTGTTTCCCGCGCGATGATCTTGTTGCCGATTGCCGCCTGGATGGCGATTTCGAACATCTGTTTGGGAATCAGTTCTTTCATTTTTTCCGCGACCTGACGCCCGCGCTGATACGCCCGCTCTTTATGCGTGATGAAAGACAACGCATCGACGGGCTCACCGTTGAGCAGAATATCCAGGCGCACCAATTCGGATTCCCGATACCCGAGGAGTTCGTAGTCGAGCGACGCATAGCCCTGTGTCTTCGATTTCAACTTGTCGTAGAAATCGAGGATGACTTCGTTGAGCGGCAGCTCGTAGCTGATCACGACGCGGGTGGGATCCAGGTAGTGGATGCTTCGCTGGATACCGCGCCGCTCCTGACACAATTGCAGCAGGGTGCCGAGATAACGCTCCGGCGCGATCAGCGTTGCAAGGATAAACGGCTCCTCGAACGAGGCGATCGAACTGGGTTCGGGAAGTTCCGCCGGGTTGTTGAGTTCGAGCACGTCGCCTTTGGTCGTCAGAATCCGGTAGATGACGGTCGGGGCAGTGGTGATAAGCGTCAGTCCGTATTCACGCTCCAGCCGCTCCTGAATGATTTCCATGTGGAGCAGACCGAGGAAGCCGCAACGGAAGCCGAATCCAAGGGCGAGCGAAGTTTCCGGCTCATAAATAAACGACGAGTCGTTCAATCGCAATTTCAAGAGCGCATCCCGCAGATCTTCGTAGCGTGCGGTGTCCGTGGAATACAGTCCGCAAAACACCAGGGGTTTGACTTCTTTGTAGCCGGGAAACGGTTGCTCAGTCGGGTGTGCCGCCTCGGTCAACGTGTCACCGATCTTCACGTCGGCCACTTCCTTCATATTGGCGCAGAGGTAGCCGACCTCCCCCGTCATGAGCTGGGTGCCCTTGGTTCGTTTCGGCGTGAACTGTCCGACCTCGGTGACTTCGAAGAGCCGGTCGTTGGACATCACCTTGATCTTCATCCCGGGGCGCACGGAGCCGTCGATGATGCGGGTGAGGACGATCACGCCCTGGTAGTTATCGAACCAAGAATCGAAAATCAACGCCTTGAGCGGACGATCGGGATCGCCGGAGGGCGGCGGAATACGTTTGACGATCGCCTCGAGCACTTCCGGAACCCCGCGCCCTTCCTTGGCGCTCACCAACATGGCATCGCTGGCGTCCAGGGTGAGGACATCGGAGATTTGCTGTTTCGTGCCTTCGACGTCGGCGCTGGCGAGATCGATCTTATTGATGACCGGAATAATCGTATGGTGGTTGCCCATGGCCAGGTTGACGTTGGCGATGGTCTGCGCCTGCACTCCCTGCGTCGCATCGACGAGCAGCAACGAGCCCTCGCAGGCTGCGAGGCTGCGCGACACTTCGTACGTGAAGTCGACGTGACCGGGCGTATCGATTAAGTGCAGTAAATACGTCTTCCCGTCCTGAGCCTTGTAGCGGATGGCCACAGCGTGCGCTTTGATCGTGATGCCGCGCTCACGCTCCAGGTCCATCGCATCGAGGATCTGCTCTTTCGCCTCCCGGGCAGTCACTGCGCCAGTTGCGTCGAGGAGCCGGTCAGCGAGGGTCGATTTACCGTGATCGATATGGGCGATGATCGAGAAATTTCGGATGAGACTTTGCAAATCCTGGCTCATGTTCCCCAAAATCGGTTCATTATAGTGGCCGCTCCCAAGGTTGTCAAAGAAATCGCCCGCCGTTATAATCCGCGCGCGGCGCGTCGTTCAGCGTCGTCGATGCGATCGTGCCGCACGAGTTGTTCTGTATTTTCCCGTCATCATGACTCGACCATCCAAGCACCTTCCACTAGCAGCCTGGGACCATGCCTATCTGTGGCATCCGTTTACGCAGATGCAGGAATGGGAGCAGGAGGAGCCTCTGATCATCCACAAGGGCAAAGGCTCCTACCTCATCGACACGGAGGGCCGGAAGTATCTCGACGGCACGTCGTCCATCTGGGTCAATATTCACGGCCACCGGCATCCGCGATTGGATCGCGCCCTCACGACGCAGCTCGGACAGATCGCGCATTCCACCTTCCTCGGTCTGTCCAATCCGCCGGCCATTCGACTGGCGAGGGAGCTGATCCGGATTGCGCCGAAGGGACTGCAACGGGTGTTTTATTCGGACAACGGGTCCACGGCGGTCGAGGTGGCGCTGAAGATGGCGGTACAATACTGGCAACAGCGGCAGCCGACCGCGGGCCCCAAACATTCCTTTCTGCATTTGAAGCTGGCCTACCACGGCGACACGATCGGGGCTGTGAGCGTGGGCAACATTGAACTGTTTCATGCACGATTCAAGTCGCTCCTGTTTCCCACCCTTCAAGTCGACCCGCCCTATTGTTATCGTTGTCCGCTGCGCCTGACGTATCCCGCTTGTCACATGGCCTGCATTGATCCGCTGGAGTCGCTGTTGAAGGCCCGTCATCGTGAACTGGCCGGGGTCATTCTCGAACCGCTCGTGCTAGCGGCGGCGGGGATGTTGACCGCGCCGCCGGGATACCTCACCCGCGTGCGTGAGCTCTGCACGAAGTACAACGTCTTGTTGATTGCGGATGAAGTGGCGACGGGCTTCGGCCGAACCGGCAAAATGTTCGCTTGTCAGCATGAAGGTGTGACGCCGGATCTCATGGCGATCAGCAAGGGTATGACCGGCGGATACATGCCGCTGGCAGCCACCCTGGCGACCGAGGAGATCTACAACGCCTTCTTGGGACGGTATGACGAGTGGAAGACGTTCTTCCACGGACACAGTTACACGGGTAATCCGTTGGGCTGCGCCGTGGCTCTGGCCAACCTCGATACCTTTCGTCGCGAGAAGACGCTCACGCACGTTCGAACGCAGACCAAACTGCTCGCCCGTCTGCTGCGTCCGACGGCCTCGCTGAGTCATGTGGGCGAGATACGGCAATGTGGTTTGATGGTCGGCATTGAATTGGTGGAGGATCGCACGACGCGCACTCCCTACCCGCTTGAAATGCGAATCGGCCATCGCGTGGCCCGGGCCTGCCGGCAACGCGGCCTCTTGATGAGACCGCTCGGCAACGTTATCGCACTGGTCCCCCCCCTCTCCACCAGCCCTCAAGAATTAACCAAGATAGTGGCAATTTTGCACAGGGGCATCGTTGAGGTGACCGAAGACAGCGCATCTCCGGCGTAGAACCTCCCGTCATTGCGGCCGATTCCTGCCTGCTGGAACGCGGCGTCACGCGTTCGCCGATGTACATCTCCCGACAGTTTTTGTGCACTCCCGCAAGCGCCCGGACGGCTGAGAATCGAGTGCTACACTTGATTTCATGCTGCGCCACGACATCCTTTCGACGGATTGTTCGGCATGACAGGCCGTCTGATGGTGTGGGGCTGGCTCCTGCTGCTGGCCCTCCCGTTGACGGCTCTGGCGGAGGAAGCGCAGCAATCAGATCTCCTCCTGCAACGGATTCAGTTCACGGACACGGCCCGCGAGTCCGGTTCATCAGCGATCCCCTTTTCGATTGCGTCTCCCGTGTTGCACGCCTCTTTCCACACCACCTCCTTTGCGCCGCCGACCGCGTCGACGCGTTTGAAGGACCTGGTTCCTGATTCGGAACGGCCGCAGACGAAAGGCGTGGTGGCGGCGTCGACATTCTTCAAGGGACAGCTGACGACGGAAGGCGAGGTGGCCAACAATGCGACGAACGATGCGGGTATTCCCTCTCGCATCGATCAGCGGGATGACGGGACCAAACGCATGGTGCGTATGGCGCTGACGGGCACCAACGGTCAGTTTCGCTACGGCATCAACTATCGGTCGGCCGGCAAGGCGTTTTTCAATTCACCTGACCAGACGGTGCGGGAAATGTGGGGCGAATGGGGGATGGGGATTACGAAGCTCCGAAGCTCGTCCGGTCAAACCTGGAATAATGTGGACCTGGATCCCACCCGGGCCAGGATTCAACACACCTTCAATCGCATCGGTCTCGCGGTGGCCAAGCCGGCTTGGCCAGAACTCAGTCTGACCTATACGCGAAGCGCCCTCGCGAGCAGTTTCGACCCCAGCGGTGCGATCCCGCAGCGAAGTCAGAGCAACAGCATGGAGGCCGCCCTCTCCTATACGGGACTCACGTGGAACGCACGGCTCTCATCGAGCTACATCCTGACGAACGACGAAATGCGAGGAGGGTCCCAATCGACCGCCTTTGCCCAGACCCTGGTGGCGACCTATCGGCCCATGAACACTTTGACGCTTGCTCCGACGCTGAGCTACCGGACGGAGACCCAAAGCTGGTCCGGCGCGACGATTCAGACGCCTATGGCGTCCCTGTCGTTGCTGTACAAACAGAGTCAGCGGTTATTGGTCAGTGCGATGGGAGGCTATACGAGCACCAGTTCGAGTGATGGACTGATCGATACGAACAGCATCGTGGGCAAGGGGATGTTTGCGTTACATCTAGAGCCGATTTACGGCCATCCCACGACGATCTCTCTGGAGGCCGCCTATACCAACACGACCAATCGGACTGTCGCAGGGCTCGATACCGAGGATCTCTCCGGGCTCGTGCGTATTCTGGTGGCGTCGCTGTAGCCCCTTCCCGAAGTGCGGCTTCGTTACGCTCCGCCGGCTGAGGTGTCACCCGCCGCGAGGTGGTTGATGGTCGAGGGCGCGAGCAGGATTCGTTCTCCGGTCGTGAGCCCCTCCCGAATCGTCACCTGATTATCGATCACGCTGTCGATATTGATGGCACGTTCTTCAAGCCGGCCGGCGTCGTGTTGCACCACCACCCACTGTTTGCCGGAATGTTCAAGGAGTGCCTGTTTCGGAATGACGATTTTCGGGCGCATGGTGTGGCCAGCGATGGTCACGCGTGCGAACATTTCAGGCTTCAGGCGACGATCCACGTTCGAGACGGACGCGCGAATTTTAATGGTGCGCGTGGCCGGATCGACCACATCGCCGATCACGCTGATCGTGGCGGGAAACTCGATACCCGGGTAGGCCTCGACGGTCATGGGCGCGACCGCTCCGACACGAATTCCCGAGAGGTCATGTTCATACACATCCGCAACGACCTGCAAACGGTCGAGATTGGCGACGGTAAACAACGGCGTGTCCGTGGCCGGCCCTACAATTTGTCCGGGTGTCACATTGCGCTCGACCACGGTTCCCGTCAACGGGCTGCGCAATTCGAACCGTGACGTGATCTGTTGCTGGGCAAGCGGTTTGCTGAGTTCAGCCGCCGGCACGCGCAGAGACAGGAGCCGGCCTTTTGCCTGTTTGAATTCCGCCCGTTCGCGGTTCAGATCGTTCTCCGCATGTTCCAGGTCTTTCAGGGACATGGCTTGGGCATCGTACAAGTCTTTCGTCAATTCATAGTTACGTTCGGCCAGTCCCAACTCGGAAATCTCCTCGACATAGGCGGCATAGGCGGTAGCGATGTCGGCCGCGTCGATGACCATCAACACATCGCCGGCTTTGACAGCCTGCCCGAGTTTGACCCGCACATCCAGCACCGGTCCCTGGAGGGGGGAGGAGATTCTGGAAAACCCGTCCTCGGCATAGGTCACCCTGGCCGACAGCGTCAGGGCCGGAAGCGAGGGTGAGGTCTCAATGAGCATCGTTTGAATATCGGGTTGGCGGGTGGCGACGACCGGCGGTTGGACGGTTTTCGACGAGGGTGCGGGCGGATCGGGACGCGTACAGCCAGCCAACGTCAGACCGACGAGAATGAGCGACAGTTTGCAGAGACGTTGTTTCATGGCATTCCGTTCTCGCTGGTTCCGTATCGGTCTTTCTGCCGAGAATGCCAAGTGCGTGGCAGCGGCAGACATTGGCTGGTCGGCTTGAGAGGGCCTGCTCCGCGCAGATTCACGCGTGACTCCTCGATGACTGTTGCCGAAAGAGCTGGAAGCCGCCGGGGAGGACGAAGGGGAACGGTGCGATCCGAACGGTCTGCGGGCAGCTACGCGAGGAGATCAGCATGTTCCGGGAAGACCAACTCATTCGTCCCGGCCTACTCACCAACTGTGTCATTAAAACATCGACGTCTTTTGCCTGTCAATCGAGGCACCTACGGGCCTGGCTGGATGTGTCAGTCCGGTTCCGGCGGGCCACTGACTCAGCAGAGCTCGATCCGTTGGCCACGAGCGACATTCAAGCGGTCGGCCGCTCGGCCTTCCTTCAGGAAAACCTCGACATACCCGTTGCTGTTGATCACGGCCTGGGGAGCATCGGGCGAACCCTCCGCATAACTGCGCACCACTCCGTCGATCGTGACCCCGCCGATGCGGATATAGGGCTCGGCGCGTTTGGTCAGACCTCGTACTTCCTTGAGATGGTAGGCCGTGAGATTGGAAATCAGATTCCCGAACCGATCGATATAGAGAATCTGTCCCGCCATCACATGTTTGTCCCAGGCCGGTTCCGCAATCGGGAGGCGTTCGTAGTTCGGCACGAGTCGTCCGAACGAGCCGAGCGGTTGGCCTTTGGTCAACCAGGCGGCTGCCGGCGCAAAGAGATCGCGCCCATCGAAGGTCGCCCCGTCGGAATCCAATCGATACTGACGGTTCTCGATCTGCCGCACTTCGACGGCCTGTTCCTCCTCGTAGATATGGGTAAACAGGCCGTTGTCCGGCCCGATGAAGACATAGCACGATGACGACACGAGCAGCGGCCGTCTGGTGCCGCCCACGCCGGGATCCACGACGGCCACATGAATCGTTCCGTCCGGGAAATAGCGATAGCAGGATTTGAGGAGATACGCGGCATCCGCCACATCGTGCGGCGTGACCTGATGGGAAAGATCCACGATCCGGGCCTGGGGATTGATGTTGAGGATGACGCCCTTCATGCTGGCGACGAAATAGTCGCGTTCGCCGAAATCCGTCAGCAGCGTGATGAGCGGGATCGTTACCGGCATGACAAAGACCAGACCCGGATGCTGGAGGGTGGTTCAGGACAGGTTGAATGGTGTGGCGGGATCAGAGTCGACATCGGCGGCTATAATTCTTCGAAACGGATTTCCATCACTTCGTACTCGACGACCTTCGCGGGCGTGGTGACTTCCACCATGTCCCCTACCCGCTTGCCGATGAGGGCGCGTCCGACGGGCGACTGGACGGAGATGCGGGAAAATTTCAAATCGGCCTCATCCTGTCCCACGAGGGTATATTGTTTCTTGGCTTGCGCCTCCTGCTCGATCAGCACCACGGTGGCGCCGAACACGACCGTCTCGCTGGTCCGCCCTGCAATGTCGATGATCCGGCAGTCGGCCAGTTTGCCCTTCAGCTCCGCCAACCGCGCTTCGATAAAGCCCTGGCGTTCCTTGGCCGCATCGTATTCGGCGTTTTCGCTCAGATCGCCATGGGCGCGCGCTTCTGCAATGGCCTCGATCACCCGCGGTCGCTCGACCTTGTGCAGCCGGTCCAATTCGGCTTTCAGCGCTTCGTATCCTTTTCTCGTAATCGGTGTCGGCATATCTTCCCCCCGATGACCATTGAAACCGGTTTTTCGTATTGCGTGTCGGTGGTCTTTCCGGTCGCCCCGCATCCAGGAAGGCAGTTGATGTTCGACAGCCTACCTGGAACCTGTTGTCAATTGCCTGTTTGCTTGAAGCTTCGCTTAATGTATCCGGTGATACTCCTGCAAGGCTCGAATGGCAAGTCCCTTTTTCAGCAAGGCCTCGATGCCCATCACCGCGGCCAGAGCGCCCCGCATGGTGGTGTAGTACGGCACCCCCTTGTGCAGAGCCTCGCGTCGAATGGACAGTGAATCGGTCTGAGCCGAAGCGGTACGCACGGTGTTGACCACCAATGCCACCTCGCCGTTCTTGATATGATCGACGATGTGCGGCCGTCCTTCCTGGACCTTGTTCACAACGTCCACGCACATGCCTTGTTCGCTCAGGTACAGCGCAGTGCCCGATGTGGCCGTAATACGGAAGCCCAGCGCCACGAGACGCCGCGCGACATCGAAGGCCCCTGCCCGGTCTTCGCTCTTCACGCTGAGGAAGGCGGTGCCGGAGGTCGGCAGAATGGCGCCGGCGCCGGCCTGGGATTTGACGAAGGCCCATCCGAAATCGCTGTCGATTCCCATGACTTCTCCGGTGGATTTCATTTCAGGGCCCAGGAGGACATCGACGCCTGCGAATTTCGTGAAGGGGAACACCGCCTCTTTCACTGAGAGATGCGTCGGCGTCGGAGCGGTGGTGAAATTGAGCTGCTGCAGCGACTTGCCGACCATCACCTTCATGGCCAATTTGGCGAGCGGGATGCCGATCGCCTTGCTGACGAACGGCACGGTCCGTGAGCCGCGCGGGTTGACCTCCAGCACATAGATGGTCTGATCCTTCACGGCGAATTGCGCGTTCATGAGACCGATGACGCCGAGTTCCAATGCCAGCGCGGTCATTTGACGCCGGATCTCTTCGATGATCGTCGCATCCAGCGTGTAAGGAGGCAGCGAGCAGGCCGAGTCGCCGGAGTGAACGCCCGCCTCCTCGATATGTTCCATGATGCCGGCGACGACCACGGTCGTGCCGTCGGAAATGGCGTCCGCGTCGATTTCGATGGCATCGCGCAAGTATTTATCGATCAGCACCGGATGTTTCTCCGATGCCTTGACCGCCGTGTTCATGTAGTGGAGCAATCCCGCTTCGTCATACACGATCTGCATCGAGCGTCCGCCGAGCACATACGACGGCCGCACCATCACGGGATAGGTAATCTCTGCGGCGATCGTCAACGCTTCTTCGACGGAGTGGGCCATCCCGCTCTCCGCCTGACGCAACCCGAGTTTATCGAGTAACTCACGGAATCGGGCGCGATCCTCCGCCCGGTCGATCGCATCCGGACTGGTGCCGAGAATCCTGACCCCGGCGCGGGACAGGGAGAGCGCTAGTTTCAAGGGCGTCTGTCCTCCGAATTGCAGGACCACACCCATCGGCTGTTCCCGCTCCACGATGTTCAGCACGTCTTCTTCCGTCAACGGCTCGAAGTAGAGACGGTCGGAGGTGTCATAGTCCGTGCTGACCGTTTCCGGATTGCAGTTGACCATGATGGTTTCAATCTGCTCTTCCCGCAGGGCCATGGCGGCGTGCACACAGCAGTAGTCGAACTCGATCCCCTGCCCGATCCGGTTCGGTCCGCCGCCGAGAATGACGACTTTCTTTTTGTCGGTCGGCCGGGCTTCGCATTCCCGCTCGTAGGTCGAGTAGAGATACGGCGTATGGGCTTCAAATTCGGCCGCACAGGTATCGACCCGCTTGTACGTCACGCTCCGCGGCGGAGCCCCTTGGCTCAGTGCCAGCCGCCAGCTGCGAACGGTTTGTTGTTCCACTCCCAGGAGTTGAGCCAGGCGTGGGTCGGAGAATCCCAGTTCCTTCGCCTCGATCAGAAGATCAGGCCGCAGACCTGTGGCGCCAAGTGTTGCCCGTTCCGCGACGAGTCGGGCCTCGAAGTCGATCAGTTCACGAATCTGCTCCAGAAACCAGGGATCGATCTTGGTGAGCGCGAATAATTCCTGATTGGGCATGCCGAGCCGCATGCCGTCTGCCAGCCGCCACAGCCGGTCTGGCAACGGAGTGCGCACCGACTTGCGGACCTGCTCCATGGCCTCTTCCCGGTCGAGGCCGGGCGGCACCGCGAGATCCAGCCCCATCTTCGAGCTGAATCCGAATTGATCGACTTCCATGGACCGGATCGCTTTCTGCAGCGATTCCTTGAAGGTGCGTCCGATGGCCATCACTTCGCCCACCGACTTCATCTGTGTGGTCAACGTGGGATCGGCTCCGGGGAATTTCTGAAAGGCAAAGCGTGGAATCTTGACGACGACGTAATCGATGGTCGGCTCGAACGAGGCCTTCGTCACACCGGTGATGTCGTTCGTGATTTCGTCGAGGGTGTACCCGACGGCCAGCTTGGCCGCGATCTTGGCGATGGGAAATCCCGTCGCTTTCGACGCCAGGGCGGAGCTTCTGGAGACGCGCGGATTCATCTCGATGACGACCATTTCGCCGTTGACCGGGTTCAGGCCGAACTGGATGTTGGCTCCGCCGGTGTCGACACCGATCTCACGAATGATGCGCACGGCTGCATCGCGCAGCATTTGATATTCTTTGTCGGTCAAGGTGAGGGCCGGGGCCACGGTAATACTATCGCCGGTGTGCACCCCCATCGGGTCGAGATTCTCGATCGGGCAGATGATGACCACGTTGTCCTTCAGGTCACGCATCACTTCGAGTTCGAACTCTTTCCATCCGATGACGGACTGCTCGATGAGTACCTGGCGGACCGGGCTCATGGACAGGCCCCATTCCACCTGCGTCCGGAATTCTTCAATGTTGTAGGCGATATTGCCGCCGGTGCCGCCCATGGTAAACGACGGTCGCACGATCGCGGGGAAGCGGATCCGTTCCAGTTCACGCTCGGCCTCGGCCAGGGAGGTTGCCACACCGCTGTCGGGTACCCGCAGGCCGATTTTCCACATGGCCTGCCGGAAGGCATCGCGATCCTCGGCCTTATGGATGGCTGCGATCGACGCGCCGATCAACCTGACGCCGTATTTTTCGAGGACCCCGCGCTTCGCCAAACCGATGGCGGTGTTCAACGCCGTCTGTCCGCCCATGGTGGGCAGGAGCGCGTCGGGCCGTTCGCATTCGATGACCTTCTCGACCACGTCCAGCGTGATCGGTTCGATATACGTGCGGTCCGCAAAATCCGGGTCCGTCATGATCGTCGCCGGATTGCTGTTGATCAGGATCACGCGGTAGCCCTCTTCCTTAAGGGCCTTGCAGGCCTGCGTGCCGGAGTAGTCGAATTCGCACGCCTGCCCGATGACGATGGGGCCGGAGCCGATCAGAAGAATGGAGCGGATGTCTGTCCGTCGTGGCACAATTGACCTCAACTCAAAAAGTTAGCCGGTCGGCAGAGGCGCCTCGGGCATGGGCCCCACCGGTGGCCGGTAGGGTTGGATCGGACCGGACGGGATCGCCGGTGTCTTTCCTGCGGGATGATAGTGTTTCATCGCGTCCGGGATCCAGGCTTCGATCTGATTGATACGAGTCACATCGGACGGATGGGTCGAGAGAAATTCCGGAATGGCCTGCTGTGAGCGGAAGCAGAGTTTATTGATCATGGCGCGCGGACAGCCGCTCATGCGTTCCCAGAAGGCGACCGCTTCGCGCGGGTCGTACCCGGCTTCGGCCATCAAGCGCAGGCCGATGAAATCCGCTTCCGATTCCTGCCGGCGGTCGAAGGGCAAGGAGACTCCGACACCATAGACGGTCATGGCCGCCATGGCCGCATCCGGACGACCTGCGGCCGCGCCGGCGCCTAGGGCCGCCAATTGTCCGATCTGTTCGAGCACGCTGCGACTCATCCGTTCCGCTCCGTGGCGCTGCAGGGCATGCGCGACCTCATGACCCATGACGGTCGCCAACCCGTCTTCAGTTTTCGTGACCTTCAAAATTCCGGTGAACACCGCCACCTTGCCGCCGGGAAGCGCGAAGGCGTTGATCGTGCGATCGTCCTGAATGACCGCGAACTCCCACTGATACTCAGGCTTATTGGCCGCCTTGGCGATGCGATTTCCGACCCGGTGCACCATTTCGTTGAGCTCCGGATTTTCGCTCAAGGGAGCCTGCCGGAGCACTTCTCGAAAAGCCGAGAGGCCCATCGCCATTTCTTTTTCTTCCGAAATATAGATGAACTGCTCCCGCGCGGTGCCGGGCGCCCGCTGGCACCCAGCAAGCGATTGCATCAGGCCTGCCGCCGCGCCGAGCCACACCGTCGTCGAGAGGAGATAGGCGGCGCGGACTCCCAGGGCCAAGGCCGCCCGTCTTCCAATCGGGGTGTCGAGCATGCGGTCGATTGAATGTCGGCCTGATGGATGCCTCATATCCACTCCATTCAATCAGCACCAGGCGCGGGATGCAACTCACCGCCTCAGGGCATCCACAGATACATGAACTGCGGAGACCCGCCTCGTACGACTGAGAGCACATCGATGTTCGCCAGGCTGGCCAGGCTCGGCGCCGGCGAGACCAATCGCGAGTAGACATTGTTCTGGTATTCACCCGGTCTGCGATAGGTCACCACTTTCGCTTCCGTGAGGCCGGCTTTTTTCTTCGCCAGCTCGATGGCGTCCTCGAGATACCCGATGTCATCCACCAGCCCGGCAGCTTTCGCCTGCTCGCCGGAATAGATCCGGCCGTCGGCCAGCTTCCTGATGGTCTCGCCGTTCATGTTCGGGCGACCGTCCTGCACGACCTGGAGAAATCGCTGGTAGAAGCCGTCGATGACGCCCTGGAAGATCGCGCGTTCCTCCGGCAACATCGCCCGGAAGGGTGAGCCCATATCCTTGCGCGGTCCGGAGGTGACGGCGTTGGTCTCCACGCCGACCTTTTCGAGGAGCCCTCTGGCATTGACCGTCAACATGATCACGCCGATGCTGCCGGTGACGGTCGACGGATGAGCGAGCACGGTATCGGCTGCGGCCGCAATGTAATACCCGCCGGAGGCACCCACATCCATAATGGAGGCCACAATCGGAATCTTCCGGCTGGCCTTGAACGACTTGAGTTCATGATAAATGATGTCGGAGGCCGTGACGGTGCCGCCTGGACTGTTGATCCGGAGCACGACGGCCTTGACGCGCTCGTCTTTCGTGGCCCGCTCCAGCTCCTCTTTCACGGTGGCGAGCATGCCGGGTGAAGAATAAAACCCGTCCTTATTTTCAGAGCTGATCACACCGGACACGTCCATCAGCAGAACTTTGTCCTTGCCGGTCCCGCTGACTTTATGTTCTTCAAGGGCGCCCGGTCCCGGCGGCAGATTGATCGTGACACAGGCAGCCTGCATCAGGGCGAGGATAAGCACGGCCACCGCGCTGAAGAGATGCCACGGGCTGAGGGCCTGTCCGACAGTGTGGTTCGTGACAAGGCGACGGCGATGCGGTCTCGCATTTGGCTGCAGAGCGTTCGCCACAGCAGGCAGGTTAACGACGGGCAGGCTCTTATGCATAATGTGTCTCCATCAACGCGACAAATTGTTCAAAGAGATAGGCCGAATCGTGCGGACCCGGTGCCGCTTCGGGGTGATACTGGACGGAGAAGACCGGGCGGTCCAGACACATCATGCCCTCGACCGATCCGTCGTTGAGACTGGTATGGGTCAGCTGCACGCGCCCGAACGGTGTGTCTACAATCGGCATGTCCTGCCCTTGCGCCGGTGCCCCGATCGGGAAGCGCACGGCGAAATTATGGTTCTGAGAGGTGATCTCGACCTTCCTGGTCCGGAGGTCGATGACCGGGTGATTGGCGCCATGATGGCCGAACTTCAGTTTATAGGTGGAGAAGCCAAGCGCCAGGCCGAGTAATTGGTGACCTAAACAGATGCCGAAAATCGGCAATCGGCCGATCAGTTCCCGAAGCGCGTCCATGGCATAGGGCACCCCTTCCGGGTCGCCGGGCCCGTTCGAGAGGAATAATCCTTGGGGGTTGAGCGCCAACACGTCCTTCGCCGGGGTGGAAGCGGGCACCACGGTGACCTCGCAGCCGACATCGACGAGTCGCCGGAGAATATTCCGTTTGACGCCGAAATCATAGGCCACCACACGCCAGGTCTTTCGTACTGCCTGTGCGGCGCCGGGCGCGGGCATCGTGAGCTTCGGTGCCCAATCGCCGGTTCCGGCTGTCCAGGTGTAGCGTCGCTCGCAGGTCACCGTGGCGGCCAGATCGCGGCCGATGATGCTCGGCGCCTTCCGGGCCTTGTCGGCGAGTCGACGCGGATCGAGATCGATGTGGGAAATCACGCCCGGCTGGGCGCCCTTCTCACGCAGATGTGTGGTGAGCGCTCTGGTGTCGATGCCCTCAATGGCCACGATGTTCGCGGCTTGCAGATATTCCTGGAGCGTGGCCTTACTGCGCCAATTGCTCGCCAGCCGGCTGGACTCCTTGACGACGAATCCTTCGGCCCAGATCCGGTTGGACTCGATGTCTTCCGGTGTTACGCCGTAGTTGCCGATATGAGGACAGGTCATGGTGACGATCTGTCCACGGTAGGAGGGATCGGTCAACACTTCCTGATAGCCGGTCATGGCCGTGTTGAACACGACTTCACCCCCGGTCTCCCCTTCTGCTCCGAGGGCCCGTCCTTCGAACCAGGTTCCGTCGGCGAGCGCCAGAATCGCTTTCTTCAAGATGACTCCTTATCGAGGGACCCAGGATCGTACGCGCACGGTCAGCAGCGCGATTCCGAGTCCGACATTCACGATATACAAGGCCCGTACCGGTTTGTGCAGTTGAAAGAATGCTTCGAACGCCGCTTTCCGCGCTTCCTCTCCTTTGGAGGCAAAGGCTTGTGCCTGCAAAGCCGCCGCTTGGGGATGCAGCACAAACGTGATGACTCCCGCGGTGAGGAGCATGGCTCCAAGCAACAGCCATTCGGTTCTGGTGATCTCGCCATCCGTCAGGCCCCGCTGGACCAGCCAGGCCCGCCATAGGATTCCCGCGGTCAGGATCGCCGCCGATCCGAGCACCAGACGATTGTACCCGTCGAAGGCGCGGGTCAGAAAGAAGCCGCCGGTGTCCTGGCCGCCGAACGTATTGAACACGGCCGGGATGACGGCGGCAACGAGCACCAGAAGTCCGCCGATCCAGACCGCCAGGGCCAGCAACTCACAGGTGATACAGGCGATCAGTCCTTGGCGCACCGTGTCGAATCCCTATGCCTGTCGCTCTGAGCGATCGAGTTCGAACACGACGCGACCGGAGACGATGGTGGTTGTCACCCGTCCCTTTACTTTCCAGCCGGCGAATGGCGTGTTGCGGCTCTTGGAACGAAACCGTGAAGGGTCGACTTGCCACTCCCTGTTCGGATCGACGATGGCGACGTCGGCCGGCGCGCCGACCGCCAGGGTGCCGGCATTGAGACTGAACGCTTTGGCCGGGGCGGTTGCAAGTTTGTCTACCGCGGATTCGAGTGTAAGCACTCCTTCATCTACCAGGGCCAACGTCAGCGAGAGAGCGGTCTCCAGGCCCACGATGCCGAAGGGCGCTTCGGTAAACTCCTGCTGCTTCTCTTGGGTCGCATGCGGGGCATGGTCGGTCGCGATCACATCGATGGTTCCGTCGCGGAGTCCTTCCTTGATCGCCTGGACGTCCTGCATGGTCCTCAGCGGAGGATTCATTTTCGCGTGGGTGTTGTACCCGCGGGTCAGTTCTTCGGTCAGGGTAAAGTGATGCGGACAGGCTTCAGCCGTCACCTTCAGCCCCCGCGCCTTGGCTTCCCGCACCATACGCACCGAGCCGGCGGTGCTGATGTGCGCGAGGTGGAGGCGGGCTCCGGTCAGTTCAGCCAGCGAGACATTGCGGGCCACCATGACATCTTCCGCCGCGGAGGGAATGCCCGGCAGGCCGAGTTCGGTCGAGACCAGCCCTTCGTTCATGCATCCGCCTTCGGAGAGATGCAGATCTTCGCAGTGGTCCACGACCGGCACGTCGAACGCCCGCGCATATTCCATGGCGCGTCGCATGACGAGGCTGTTCATCACCGGCTTTCCGTCGTCGGAGATGGCGACACAACCGGCGCGGCGAAGATCGCCGATTTCCGCCAATTCTTTGCCTTCCGATTTTTTTGTGATGGCGCCGATTGGATAGAGGTGGGCGTTACCCGCTGCCTTCGCGCGCTCGAGCATGAATTCGGTGACGGCTTGATTGTCGTTGACGGGATTGGTGTTGGGCATCGCGCAGACGGTCGTGAAACCACCCGCGACGGCCGCCGCCGTACCCGATTCGATGGTTTCCTTATACTCGAACCCCGGTTCGCGGAAATGTACGTGGAGATCCACGAACCCCGGAAGCACTAATTGCCCCTTGGCTTGAATGACTGTCGCGCCGGCCGGCGCCTTGAGGGCCGGTCCGACTGCCGAGATTGTTCCGTTTTCGATCAGGACGTCGGCCACGCCGTTCACGCGTCCGGGATCGATCACATGACCGCCTTGAATCAGTAGTGTCATCGTTTACTCACACAAGAAAAAGGTAAAAGGATTCACTCGGTCGCTTCGTCCGGCTCAGCCGGCTCCCGACATGAGATACAAAATGCCCATGCGCACGGCCACGCCGTTCGCCACCTGATCGAGAATCACGGACGAGAGACTGTCCGCCACGTCGGGCGCGATTTCCACCCCGCGGTTGATGGGGCCCGGATGCATCACGATGGCGCCGGGCTCAGCCAGTTTCACGCGGTCGCTGGTCAATCCATAGTGTCGAGCATATTCCCGGATCGTCGGAAACAGCGCGCGGCCCTGTCGCTCCAATTGAAGCCGCAACATCATGATCACGTGGACGCCTCGCAGCGCTTCGTCCAGATTGTGGTAGACCTGCACCCCGAGCTGGCTGATTTGCAGAGGGATCATGGTCGGAGGTCCGACGACCCGCACTTCCGCTCCGAGTTTCGTGAGGGCAAAAATATTCGAACGGGCGACACGGCTATGCGCCACATCGCCGACAATCGCGACGCGCAATCCGGCGAAGCCCATTTGCCGGCTGCGGATCGTGTACAGGTCGAGCAGAGCCTGTGTCGGATGTTCATGCCACCCGTCCCCGGCATTGATGACCGAAGACTTGACGCCGCGCGCCAGCGTCTCTGCCGCGCCGGCCGAGGAGTGTCGCAGAACGATGATATCGGCCTGCATGGCTTCGATGTTCCGGGCCGTATCCAGGAGCGTTTCTCCCTTCACCACGCTGCTGGAAGAGGGGGAGAAATTGATCACATCGGCGCTGAGTCGCTTGGCGGCCAATTCAAACGACGTTCTGGTTCTCGTGCTCGGCTCGAAGAAGAGGTTCACGACCGTCTTGCCTCGTAAGGCCGGTACCTTCTTGATCTCCCGGCCGGAGACTTCCTTGAAGGAATCCGCGGTTTCCAGGATCAACGTGATATCGTCCGCCGACAGGTTGGTCAGGCTGAGCAGGTCTTTCCGTTTGAGGCCCACGACAATGTCTCCGGTTACGCCCTGAGGATGACCACGCGATCCTCTTCTCCGTTTTCTTCGAGATGGACCTCAATGGCCTCTTCGCGCGAGGTGGGAATATTCTTGCCGATGTAATTGGCTTTGATCGGCAGTTGCCGATGCCCGCGATCGACCAGTACCGCCAGCTGAATTTCCGCCGGTCGTCCCAGGTCGATCAGGCTGTCCATGGCGGCGCGAATGGTGCGGCCGGTGAAGAGCACATCGTCCACGAGGACCACCTTGAGATCGGAAATTTTGAACGGCACCGAGGTCTTGCGGAGGATCGGCTGATCCTTGCGGAGCGACAGGTCGTCACGATAGAGCGTGATGTCCAATTCGCCGATCGGGATCTGGGTGCCCTCGATGTCGTGGATGCGCCGCACGAGGCGATGCGCCAGGTGTACGCCCCCCGTCCGGATGCCCACCAAGGCCAGGTCCTTGATGCCCTTGTTGCGCTCCAGAATTTCATGCGCGATGCGGGTCACGGCGCGGGCGATATCGCCGGCGTCCATCACCACACGCTCCTGCCGGTTGCCTGTTGTAGGTTCGGTTGTCATAGGTGCTTGAGTCGATGGGGGCATAAAAAAACCTTCCCACCGATTTGGATGAGAAGGTGCGGGCTGTCGGACGGCTGGCTGCCGTGTCGTGTGGTCATGATCTCCTTACCCACCTCACAGGATGAGCGTTAAAGGCGGGCTGATCTTAACGAGTTGCCCCTACCGTGTCAAGAATGCTGTGCCCCGAGTGGCCTGTGCTGCGCGACGACTGCCTTCATTGACTCCCTGCATGCCATTTGTTAGCTTCGTGCCGTTGAGAGGCGGTCCGTCCCTCTCACTGATCATCCAATCACCCGGAATTTATCAGCTCCCATCCTGAAAGGATCGCGCATGACTGCCTCTGCTGCCTCTACCGCCACGCCTGACCTTCTGACCGCTTTGGCCAATAAGGCGACGCACCTTCGCATGGACAGTGTGAAGGCGACGACTGAAGCCGGGAGCGGACATCCCTCCAGCTGCTGTTCGGCCGCAGACATCGTCGCGGTCTTGTTTTTCTCCGTGATGCGATACGATCCGAAAAATCCGAAATTGCCCAATAGCGATCGATTCGTCCTCTCAAAAGGCCATGCGGCGCCCCTGCTCTATGCAGCCTGGGCGGAAGCCGGGTTGTTTCCCAAATCTGAATTGCTCAAATTGCGCACCCTCGGGTCCGATTTCGAAGGCCACCCGACGCCCCGCCTTTCCTTCGTGGACATGGCGACCGGCTCGTTGGGGCAAGGCCTGCCGGCCGGAGTGGGTCTCGCATTTAATGCCAAATCGATCGACAAGACCGACTACCGGACCTATGTGTTGATGGGCGATGGTGAGTCCGTCGAAGGCTCCGTGTGGGAAGCGGCGGAAGTGGCGCGGCACGCGGCATTGGATAATCTCTGCGCGATAGTGGACGTGAACCGGCTGGGACAAAGCGATCCCACGATGTTGCAACACGACATGGAGGCCTATCGTGCCAGATGGGCCGGGTTCGGCTGGCATGCCATTGTGGTGGACGGTCACGATATCGGCGCCCTTGTGGCAGCGTTTGAGGAAGCGGCGCGGACCAAGGGGCGGCCGACGGTGTTGCTGGCGAAGACCTTTAAGGGGCGCGGCATCTCCTTCATGGAGAATCATCCGGAATGGCATGGAAAGCCCATGAAGAAGGGTGAAGAAACCCAGAAGGCCTTGGATGAACTGACGCGGCAACTCAAGCCCGGCTCGACGCAACCGCAGATTCCGATGCCGACAGTCGTCAAAGCCGCGGCCCCTGCCAAGGGAACGATGGCGCCTCCGCCGTACAAACTCGGGGACTCCGCGGCGACGCGGGAAGCATTCGGAGCCGCCCTTCTGGCGGTTGGTGAGGCGAATTCGCAGGTGGTCGCGCTGGATGCGGATGTGAAGAATTCCACCTATAGCGACAAGTTCGGCAAGCGGTTTCCGGACCGTTTTCTGGAAAACTTTATCGCGGAGCAGAACATGTTGGGCGCCGCGGCCGGTATCGCCGCCTGCGGAAAGATTCCCTTTGTGGCGACCTTCGCCGCCTTCTTCACGCGGGCGTACGATTTCATTCGGATGGCGGCGATCAGCCAGTCGAATATCAAGTTGGTGGGGACGCACGTCGGTGTGAGTATCGGCGAAGACGGCCCCTCGCAGATGGGGCTTGAAGACCTGGCGATGATGTCGGCGCAGCCCGGTGTGACGGTGCTGTACCCGTCCGACGCGCTCTCGATGTACAAACTGGTGGAAGCGGCGGCCGCTCATAAGGGCATGGTATACCTCCGTGCCGGTCGCCCCAAGACGCCGGTGATTTATGGCCTCGATGAGCAGTTTAAGATCGGAGGCTCCAAGGTGGTCCGGCAGAGTGCTGCCGACCAGCTGACAATCGTGGCGGCCGGCGTGACGTTGTTTGAGGCCTTAAAAGCTCACGATCAATTGAAGGCGGCCGGCATCGCGACGCGCGTTGTGGATTTATACAGCATCGTGCCCGTGGATCAGGCGACCTTGATCGAGTGCGCGCGGGCGACCGGCGGACGATTCCTGACGGTCGAGGACCATTATGCGCACGGAGGCATCGGCGATGCCGTCTTGAGCGCGCTCGCATCGGAAGGCGTGCGGGTGCACAAACTGGCCGTTCGGGAAATCCCGCGCAGCGGGAAGCCGGATGAGCTCGTCGATCATTTTGGTATTGGAGTACGCTCGATTGTCGAAGCGGCCAAAGAAATCGTTAAAACAGCCTCCCGCTGAACAGTCCGGCCCTGCCTTCCCTGCCGGGTTGAATCAGATTCCCCTCCTCCAGATCCTCAGCGCCCAGGATCGCCAGAAGGTCCTGGGCGAAATGACGGAAACCCGCTACGGCAAGGGGCAGTACATCTTCCGTGAGGGCGATCCCACCGAGTACTTCCATATCGTCAAGGAAGGGTCGGTGAAGTGCGTCAAATCGTCCCTTGACGGGAAAGAGTGCACGCTGAAAGTGCTCATGCCCGGCGATCTGTTTTGTTGCGATGCCTCGGCCTTCGATGGCGCCTCCCATCCGGGCACCGCCCAGCCCATGGGGGATGTCAGCGTGCTGCGGATGAAGAAAGAAGCCTACTTCAAGATGCTGCGCGGGAATCCGGATGCCGCGATGGAAGTCATCCGGTACCTGGGCAACCGCCTCAACGAAGCGCAGGAAAAGGCCAAGGTCCTCGCGCTGGACCGGGCCGATCAACGATTGGCCTCCCTCCTCGTGAACCTCGCGGAACGAAGCGGAGTTCAAGAACCGAACGGGATCAGGGTCTCCGTCCGGCTCACGCGCCAGGACATGGCGAACATGGTGGGCGTGACGACTGAAACCGCCATTCGCATCATGGCGCGGTTTAAGAAAGAGCGGCTGGTGTCGGGAACGGCTGCCCGCCTCATTATTCGTGACCTTCCCAAGCTCCGCCTCCTCGCTTCCACGTAATTATTTTCGCCACAACGACGTTATTGCTCAAAACATGACAATAGTCATGTTTTATTGTCGATGCCCTCCCGTATGGTGCAGGCAGAGGCGCAGCATTCGATTGCGACGAATGTTGATCCGGGAGCGATGCGTTCCCGGTCGCCGGGTGAACCGGAAGGACGATTGGAGGCAACCATGCACACAGAGAGAACGAACAACCATTCGGGGCGCAGCCTGCACCAAGCCCTGCCTATCCTGGGAATGGCGCTGGGACTGGTGGCGGGGATGGCCCTGTCAGCCCAGGCCAAGACACATGAGATCAAAATGACCGCCGTGGAAACGGACATCGTCATCGACGGAGGCGGTGAAAAGTACGCCGCCTGGACCTTCAACGGACAGTTCCCCGGTCCGGTGGTGCGGGTCACGGAAGGCGATATCGTCAACTTCACCTTGACGAACCCGGCCACGAACAAGAATCCCCATGCCATGGATTTCCATGCGGCGGAAGTCGATTTCCTGAAAAATTACCGGGCCGTCAACACCGGCGAGACGCACAGCTTCTCGTTCACGGCAAAGAAGCCGGGGGTGTTCTTCTACCACTGCGGTGCCCCACCCATGATTCAGCACGTCGCGCGGGGGATGTTCGGGGCGATCATCGTGGATCCCAAAAACGCCAAAGTCTGGCCGAAAGCGGATCGGGAATACGTCTTGGTGCAGTCGGAATATTTCAAGAATCCGAATGACGTGCAGGCGATGTTCGATCGCAAGTACGACGGCATGATGTTCAACGGCGGCATTTTCAAGTATCACCCGTTTGTGACCGGCGGCGGGAAACTCGATGCGAAGCCGGGAGAGCGGGTGCGGATTTATTTCGTCAACGCGGGCCCGAACGAGTTTTCCTCGTTTCACCCGATCGGAGAGATTTGGGACAACGTCTATGAGAGCGGCAATCCCGCCAACAATCTGAAGGGTGTGCAAACCTACGTAGTAGGACCGGGGAGCGCGGCCACCTTCGATGTGGTAGTGGAATCTGCCGGCGCCTACCCGCTGGTCACCCACTCACTTACGGGGGCGTTGCGAGGAGCCATTGCAGTGTTACTGGCCGGACCGGATGCCAAGCCGGCGCCGTTGATGCCGATGGTGCCGTGGGAATTACCGGCGAAATAATGCCGGTCGTTGGATTGATTCACCCGGCCGGCTCGAAAGGGTCGGCCGGACAGTCCGAAAGAAAGATTATGACCAATCAATTCGTTCAAAGTCTGTGGTTTTTGGGAGATGCCGATGCCATTTCGTGGGATGACGCGGTGCTGCTTGCTCCTATCCGTCGGATGCCTAGCGAGCCCAGTCAATGCCGACACCTCGCACGAGCGCGTGGCGCTCTTCTTGTCCGGCCAAGACTGTCCCTCTTTCCGCAGGAGTCTCGCTGCGGAATTGGCGCAGGTTCCCGGCGTCACGCGCGTGGAGCCGGACAGCGTCCCTGATCATGTGCTGATCGATGTGGTCAGCGGCCGGGTCGCACCGGACGACCTCCTGGCGGTCGCGCGTCGCCATGTGCGCCCCGATACAGTTTGCCAGGTCGAGATCATGCAGTCCTGTATTTCCGCAGGTCCCGCTCCGTTGCCCCGGTAAGCAGTGCTTGCGACTTTTGAACCGTTCGGCTAGACTAGGCGCGGTCCATCCGAAGCTCTCTGCGGAGACTACCGGCATCATGATGCACAAATGGATCGGCCTGTTGTGGAGCGCGATCGCGATCGGAGGCTGGTGTCTGGCCCCTGTCGCGTCTCTGTCGGCCCAGGAGGCGATGCTGGAATTTCCCATCCGGCCCTTCAATGTCGATGTCATGCTTCGCCAGCAGACGTTCGCCCCGGACGATCGTGAGATCGGCGTGCAACTCGGGATCACGGCGCTCCGCTACGGCAACGTGGAGGTTCGGACCATCTACCAATACTTCAGCATCCATTCCCAGGAATTCCGGACCGACCAACATTCCCTCTTTCTCAATCCCCGTTGGAACAACTTCATCGACATCCTGGATTTTCCCACGCACAAACCGATCAGCCGCCTGCTCCGTCACATCCTGTTCGGTCCCTTGGAGGATCGGGCGGTTCCGTACGTCGGGCTCCTGGCCGGAGGTGTGCTGCCCGGTCCGGGGCACCACGCGCCGGGCCATTTGATCGGAGGTCAGCTGGGTGTGCGATTTCCTGTGGCACGCAGTCTGTCGGTCGATATCAGCGTGCAATATAGCCAGTACGGTGTGGATTTTCGCGGTGAGGCGGGACAGGCGCAACAATGGGTATTTCTCACAGGCGTTCGGTTTTGATGCGGGCGTCGCACGTGCGCATGGGATGGATGGCGGTCCTCTGTCTGTGTCTTCCCGGGTGCGGGCTGTTGATCGACGCGGTCGAGCATGTCTGGCCCGTGTCAGGCAACAAGGTCGATATCATCTGCGAACGTGAACGGGTGCAAGTCGGTCTCGCGATGGAGCCCTTTCGTCCGTTTGTGTTCCCGACGATTTGGACCGACGAGGGCGCCCGGGTGACCGGGCTCGATGTAGAACTGGTGCGGGCGATGACCGACGAATTATCCCGACGGTGCGGACGCGCGGTGACCCCTGTCTTGCACCTGGTGCGGTTCAGGGATCTGTTCCGGCTGCTGAATGAAGGGCATCTCGATTGGTTCATGTCCGCCGTGGCGATCAACACCCCCGCGCCGGCTCGGGCCGGTGTGGCCTATTCCCTGCCCTACTTTTACGGCGGTGGGGTCAGCGGGATCACGACAAATCCCGCGGTTCTTGAGCGAGTCCGCGCCAATGTGCGGGAGCAGGCGATGCATCCCAGTCCCGACCGGCTGGCTGCGACCAGCCACGCACTGGACGGGTTGACGATCGCGGTCCAGGACGAAACCAGCGCCTATTATTATGCCGAGGCGAATCTGAGTCCCCACCGGTTGATTCTGTGCGATTCGCTTCCGGCTGCGTTCGAGTATGCCGACTCGCGGGCGGAGCCGCGCATCGACGTAATTCTCGGGGCCCAGCCGGTGCTGGAGTATATGGTCAAACGGGTTCGTAAAGACTGGTCACCGTTGACACGCGAAAATGGCCGCCCCTTGTTTTTGACCAAGGCAGATTACGGCGTGGTCGTGCCCGAAGAGAGTTACCACCTGCGATGGTTGTTGAACGACCTGCTGTTGAAACTCGATGAGTCGGGTCGACTTCGCGAGATGCGAACCAGGTGGCTTGATGAGGAGTACGCCTTTCCACGCCGGGCTTCTCTGGAGGGGTTGTCGTTTGACGTGGAACAGATGGCGGCCCATTACGCACAAGGGACCTGTCGCCTCAAGGTCGAGCCGTAACATCACGGAGAGGAGAATGGTCATGAGAAGTCACGCGTTCTGTATCCTGGCGGCCGCAGTCCTGTTAGTGATCGCGCAACCGTCGATGGTCGGTGCGGTCGAACGGGCTGAGGCGGAAGAAACGGCGCGATTGTTGGCAAAGCTCCTGCAATCCGGACGTATGGTGATCGAACGGAATCAGGCGTTGATCGACGATCCCCACAAGGGTGAGAAGGGGTTCACGCCGGAACTGTTCGAGCAGCAGCTCGTACGGGAGTTTCTGGCCAAGACCGGGATCGATCTCACTGCACTGCCCGCCGCGCCGGTTTCCATCCTTATCCCGCCGTTGGCAAAAGAACTTCTACCTGCGCTGGTGCAGGCCAGCCGCGAAGTCGTGCGGGATGCGCAAGTCGTCATCAACCAGCGCGGCATCGGCTACAAGAATTTCATCCCGGCGACCTATGGGAGTCAGGCCTCGGCCCGGTTCTCCAAGTCGGCGCACGTACGCCTGAAACAGACGGCCATCGAGCCCCGCAATCCGAAGAACGAGCCGGATGAATATGAGGCGTCGGTGCTGAAATGGCTCTCTGCCAGGCCACGTGCCGAGGCTTATGTCAGTGAGCTGACGGACGAGGGGAGTACGTTGCGCGTGGTCATGCCGATCTATTACGCCAAGGATTGCCTCGCCTGCCACGGCGAACCGAAGGGGGATCTCGACATCTCCGGCTATCCGAAAGAGGGGCACAAGGAAGGTGACCTTGCCGGGGCCATCACTGTCACGGCCCCGCTGACGCCAAGAAAATGAGACGGCAGGCGTCGGTCGGGATTTTGAACACAGGAACGATCGTCGATTGTCGAACGGCGGCTGTCGATTGTCAGGCCTGATTCGGCGCGACGAACACCAGGACTTTCAGCCGCTGCTGCGTGTGATTCTTCACCCCATGTTCATCGCCCGCGGGTGCCATGGTACCCTGCCCCGGTTTCAGCACCTGCTTCTCTGAGCCGACCTGAAACGTCCCTTCCCCTTCCAGCACGATGTAGACCTTATCCTGCTCGCCGTGAATGTGGCCCTTCTGTTCTTGGCCCGGTTCAAAGCAATAGATGTCGCAAAAGAAACGCGGGGTCTGGAAGAGGTTATTTTTCTTCATCTTCTCGGAACTGAACTGCTGAAAATCGGCAAGCGTAAGTACCTTCATGTCGTGGGCTCCAGAGGTCAGGATGAATGTGTTGTGTCCGGTGTGTGCAGGCGCGTCACGATACGGTCGACGGAGATCAAGTGGCGTGAGAGCCCCAAGTCCTGTGCAGGGAGACCCATCGCGAGCCCAAGCAGCTGGGGAAGATGCAGGATGGGAAGGTTCAGCGCCGTTTTGACGGCCTGTCCTGCGCGTTCCTGGTAAATGTCGAGGCTCATGTGGCAGAGCGGACAGGGTGTGACCATAAAGTCCGCGCCATGGTCCTTCGCGTCTTTCATATTCGTGCCGGCCATGGCCACCGCGATAGCTTCCTTCTCCAGAATGATAGGAAAGCCGCAGCACTTGGTCCGCCCCGCATAGGCGACCGGCTCCCCGCCGACGGCGCGAATAATTTTTTCGAGCGAGCTTGGATTCTCCGGATCGTCGAACCCCAGCTCCCAGGAGGGCCGGAGCATGTAACATCCATA
Organism: Nitrospira sp.; assembly: GCA_024998565.1. Classification (NCBI taxonomy): domain Bacteria; kingdom Pseudomonadati; phylum Nitrospirota; class Nitrospiria; order Nitrospirales; family Nitrospiraceae; genus Nitrospira; species Nitrospira sp. The sequence continues at coordinate 161,879 of JACOEM010000005.1, read as the reverse complement.
GAAGGGGGCGATACGGAAATTACGAAATGGAGACTGGACCGTCTCTCCCACGCGGGTGAGTCCGATATCCCGCACCGCAATCCACAGGAGATGTTTTACCTGAACCCCGCCGCCGTAGCTGATCCCGTCTTGCGCGAGGATTTTATTCACCCGCTCAAGGGTGCCCGGTTCGTTCTTCAGGCGGCGGTTTGCCGCGCTCATCACCCCCTGGCAGGTGCCGCAGATGGTCATGATGTCCAGCCCGAGCCGCTCCGCTTGAGCGAAGGTCCGGGCGTTCAGCGCAAGCGCCACATCCGGATCGGCTTCTCCGATCACACCGGCGCCGCAACAGGAGGAGGCGGCAAGCTCGACGACCTCGATGCCTAATCGCCCGACGATGGCCATCGTGGATTGATAGAGTTCGGGGGTGGCGCCTTTCGCTGCGCAACCAGGATAGAGGGCAAATTTCAGGGGCATAGAGTGGGTCGCCTGTTCGTCCGGTCTGTCCGTCCCAACATAGCGTATTTCACCCCTCGATGAACAGACGGAATCGGGCTTCTCTCGGTTGTGTGAGCCATAGGTGGAATCAGGGAAGTTTTGAAACGGTCTCCTTATAGCTTTTCTTCAGGTCTTCGACGGCGGCGTTCATGTTGTCTTTCAGCTTACTCCAGGCTGAGCTGGTGGAGGCATTCACCTCCTCGAGCTGTTTTCCTGCCTCGTCCTTTTTGTGTTCCAGATCCTGAAGGGCCTTCTGCATTTCAGTCCGGGCTTCTGCGGAGGCAGCGTTGGTCTTCTTTTGGAGCTCCGCAATTTTGACCTGCATCTCGGCCAGTTCGGCCTGCACCGCCTTCTGGAAGGTCTCCTTTTGCTGAAGCGTATACTGCTTGGTCGCCTCGACGGCCTCCTTGGTGTCCCGGATCACCCTGTCGGTTGTAGACGGTTGCGGCTTGTCCCCCGCGGTCGCCCCGGGCGGAAGTGTGAGGGAGAGACCCAGGATACACAGAACCACCAGCGTTCTAACTACGGCCATGCGGGGACTCCTTTTTGTTTTCAGATGGAATGCAGCCATTCGGCCCGACGCGGTCACATTATACTCATTCTCCGGCATGTTCTGTGCCCGCAGATCCTCTCCCAGAGGGGGAACCCGCGTTATTCATGACGGTTCGTCGCGAAATTGCCGAGTCACGTGGCGAGACCGGCGCGCGGAGCCGGGAGGACCCGAAGCGTACTTGTGCAGTACGTTGAGGATCCGAGGGGCGAGCCCGCCGGCCAAAGGCCCGTCGCAGCAGTGAATCGGCGATTGCAGCAGAAGCGCTCATGAATAATGCGGGTTAAGGTTTTGGGAAGAATGAGCCGAAAAGGATCTACAAGGCAGACAATCCCGCAACCTTGACCTGTGGTGTAAGCCCTATGAGCGCTGAACTTCCCAAAGCGACGGACGCGGCCTCTACGGACGCGTTGGAACAACATCTGATCGAGCGAATCCAGAAGGGAGCCATCGAACTCCCGCTCTTGCCTCAAGTGGCCTCCAGAATTTTGAGTATGGTCTACGATCCGGATGCGGAGGCGGCCAAGCTTGCCGCGCTCATTCATCAGGACCAGGCCCTTGCCGCCCATGTCATCCGGATCGCCAACTCACCGGCTTACATGACCCGCAATCCTGTGGTGTCGTTACAACATGCCGTTTCGATGCTCGGTATGAACTTGATGTCGGAATTGGCGTTCTCCGCCTCCATCAAAGGCAGTGCCTTCAAGGTGCCGGGGTGGGACGATGAAGTCAAGCGTCTCTGGCAGTATTCTCTGGCAAGCGGCGCCTACGCCAAAGAAATTGCCCGGGTCCGCCGGTTCAACGTCGAAAGCGCCTATCTCTGCGGACTCCTGCACGGGATCGGCAAACCGGTGGTGTTGCAGACGCTGGTCGCGCTGGCCAAGGAGCAGAATCTCACCTTGACGCAGGAGCTGTTGCATCAACTGCTGGAAGGCTACTACATCCAGGTGGGCCTGCTCGTCGCCGAAGACTGGGGACTCCCGCCGCCTGTCGTGGAATCGATCGGCTTTCACAGCGACTACCAGTATGCCAAGACGGCTAAACAGGAGTGCATGACGACCTGTCTGGCCGGTCGTTTGGCGACGCATTTTCTCGATCCCGTCGCATTCGATGAGGCGATGGTCCGTGAGCATGCGGTCTTTGCCGATCTGAACCTCTATCCCAAAGATATCGATGCGTTGCTGGCCTTGAAAGACAAGGTGCAAGCCGTCGTGGAGGCGATGCCGTTGTGATGCCCCCCAATGCCTATGACATCGTGGTGGTGGGGAGCGGTCCGGCCGGCCAGAAGGCCGCCATTCAAGGCGCCAAGGCCGGCAAGAAAGTCGTCCTGATCGAACAGGAGCAGGGCATCGGCGGTAACTGTGTCTACCGGGGCACGATTCCCAGTAAGACGCTGCGCGAGACGGCATTGCAGTTCGAACGTCTCAAACGCTCGAGCGAAGTGTTCGAAGGCCGGTTGCGGCTCGATGTGCCGATGTCCGTACTGCTGCACCGCCTGGATGAGGTGGTCAAGGCGCACGAGTGTTACATGGCCGACCAACTCACCCGCAACAATGTGATCTATCGGCACGGCCGCGCGCGATTCCTCTCGCCGAATGAAGTGGAATTGCAGACCATCGACGGCGCCTGCCAGGCCCTGTGGGCCGACACGATCGTGCTGGCAACGGGGTCCCGGCCGCGTTCGATTCCAGAAATTCCCGTGGATCACGAACATGTCCTGGACAGCGATTCGATCCTGTCGATGATCTACCTGCCCCGCTCGTTGACGGTCTTGGGCGGAGGGGTCATCGCTTGTGAATATGCCTCGACCTTTGCGCTGCTGGGTGTCGAAGTGACGCTCATCGACAGGGCCCAGCGCCCCCTGTCGTTCATGGACGCGGAAATCGTCGAGGTGTTTCAGCGCAGTATCGAACGGCAAGGCGGACGGTTTTACGTGGGGCAGACCGTCAAGGAAGTAGCGTGGGACGGCGTGTCCTCCGTCGTCGCCAGGCTGGCGAACGGCATGGCGGTCAAGAGCGAGAAGATGCTGGTCGCGCTGGGGCGTCAACCGAACATTGAAGAATTGAACCTTGAGGCGGCCGGGCTCACGCTGGACGAGAAGGGCCGGATCCCCGTCAACGAATACGGGCAAACCCTCGTCTCGCATATTTTTGCCGCCGGCGACATGTTGGGTCGTCCCCCGGCCTTGGCCTCACAAGCGATGGAGGATGGTCGTCGGGCGGTCAGTCACGCCTTGGGCCTTCCGGTCGGCGACTCGCTCAATCAGGTGCCGATCGGGATCTACACCATTCCGGAAATCGCCTCCATCGGACTCGATGAGGAACAGGCCGCGGCCCGGTACCGGGGCCCGCTTGTGGGGCGCGCGCGGTTTACGGAGATCGCCAAGGGGCAGATCACGGGAGCCTGCGACGGACTCCTGAAGCTGATTGCCGACCCCTCCGGTGAACGACTGCTCGGTGTGCAGATCGTCGGCGAGCATGCGACCGAACTGATTCACCTTGGGCAGATGGCGCTGCAAGACGGGGCCACCATCGATCGGTTCATCGACTCCATTTTCAGCTTTCCCACGTTTGCCGAAGGGTATCGCGTGGCCGCGCTCGATATCCTGGGTCAACGCCGCAAGCGTCAGAGCACCACGCAAGCGGCCTAATCTCCCGCTCCCCTGTCCTCTTCTCCCTCTTTGACCCCCGTGCCTTATGTGCGCTACTCTCCGGGGCGACCCGTAAGGTCGTGCTGGAGGGATCGTCGTGAATCGCAATGAGCGCCGCCGCGATGAAAAATTGCATGGGAAGCAGGCCGGAGGTGCCGATGTTTCAACGGCGCTTCTGCGCGAGGCCCAGCTGCATCATCAGGCCGGACGTCTGGATGAAGCAGAACGGGCCTACCGGTCCCTGCTCGAGCGCACGCCGGCACAGCCGGACGCACTCCATGGTTTGGGCCTCCTGACCTACCGCCGCGGTCATTTGAAAGACGCGCTCGGTTGGCTGGCGAAGGCCTGTGCCGCCGGTCCGCGGAATCCGATCTATTGGTTCAATCACGGCGTCGTGCTGCAACGCGCAGGACGCACGACGGACGCGCTCGAGGCCTATGGCCAGGCCATCCAATGCAATCCCCGCTACATCGAAGCCCGCACCAATCTCGGGAACGCCTACAAAGAGCTGGGCCGTCTCGCAGACGCGCAAGCCGCGTATGAGCAGGTACTGGCGCTCAATCCCGACCATGCCGAGGCGCACAACAACCTGGGCGTCGTCTTGAAAGAACAGGGACGGTTGGATGAAGCTGCGGAGTCGTATCGGCGGGCGATCGCCTTGAAGCCGACTCATGCGGAGGCACAGAACAATCTCGGCCTGGTGCTCCTGGAACAGGGTCGGCTGGACGATGCCATTCGCTGCTTCGAACGCGCGCTGCAGATCGTCCCCGGGTATGGAACCGCGCTCTACAACCTCGGTATTGCCTGGATCTGGCGGGAAGATATGCCGCGGGCGCTGCGCTGTTTTGCCGAAACCGCGCAGGCCAAACATGCGCACGGCCGCCCTGTGACAGAGACGGCCGTCTTTCGCTCCCGGCTCAAGCATGATGCCGAGCAGCTACAGTATCTTCGAGAGCACAGGCTGTTGGGCGATGAATGGAATCCCTATTACGAGGCGCTCACTCGACTGTGCGAGAAAGTCGAACAGGCAGCGACCGGTGCGACTGGCTCCCCCAATCGTGTGCCGCTGTCGCCTGCCGACATACAGCCTATCGCCGCCTCGTATAACCGGCTGATCCATATCGCTCCATGTGAGGCGATTGAGGGAGGGGCATTGGCTGCGGACTTGGACAGCGCAGCCGTAGAGGCCCGGTACCTGGCGACGAACCCGGAGGTGACGTACATCGACGGGTTGTTGACGGACGAGGCGTTGCAACGGTTGAGACGGTTCTGCTGGGCGTCCACGATCTGGAAGAAAGACTACGAGAATGGCTACATCGGGGCCTTTCTCGGCGATGGATTCGCCTCTCCCCTGTTGCTTCAAATCGCCGAGGAGTTACGCCGCCGGTTTCCCCGCATCTTCGGCACCCACCGCCTGACGCAGGCCTGGGCATTCAAGCACGACAGCGCCAGGCGCGGTCTGAACATTCATGCGGATGCCGCGGCGGTCAACGTCAATTTCTGGATCACGCCGGATGAGGCGAACCTGAATCCTGAGAGTGGTGGACTGGTGGTGTGGGACAAGGAAGCGCCCAGGGACTGGGATTTTAAGACGTACAATAGCGACAAGGCCCGAGGCAGGATTTACGAGTGGCTGACGACGCAGGGGGCGAAGGAAATCAAGATCCCCTATCGGGCGAACCGGGCGGTGGTGTTCAACTCAGATCTGTTCCACGAAACCGATGACATTGCGTTCAAGGAAGGATTCACCAACCGCCGCATCAATATCACGCTGCTGTACGGGCATCGGCATCGCCCCTGAGCAACTTCTCAAAATCCTCCGCGCAGACGGGCCGGCTGAACAGGTAGCCCTGCACCTCGTCGCATCCCTCTTCCCGTAACCGTGCCAACTGGCCTTCTGTTTCCACTCCTTCGGCCAAGACCGAGAGATTCAGACTGTGCGCCATCGCGATGATCGCCCGGGTGATCTTCACGTTGTTTTCGTTGGTGAGCAGATCGCGGACAAACGACTGATCGATCTTCAGTCGGCTGAGGGGGAAACGCTGAAGATAACTGAGCGACGAATACCCTGTGCCGAAGTCGTCGATGGAGAGCCGGACGCCCATGGTGCGGAGACCTTCCAGCATCGTGACCGACGCCTCGACGTCCCGCATGGCGATGGACTCGGTCAGTTCCAGCTCCAGTTGGGAGGGATTCAGCCCGGAGTCTCGAAGCGCATCGGCCACTGTGGCGGGCAGCGTCCGTCCATGAAACAGGGAATTGGACACGTTGGCCGACACGGTGATGGGCGCCAGGCCGGCCGTTTCCCAGGCTTTCACCTGACGGCAGGCCTCGCGAAGTACCCATTCGTCCATCGGGCGGATGAGGCCTGTGTCGATCGCCGCATTCAAGAAGACTCCCGGCGGCACCAGACCACGTTTGGGATGTTTCCAACGGACAAGCGCTTCCGCCCCCAGTATCTTGCGTGAATGGATATTCAGCTTCGGCTGATAAAAGACGACAAACTCTTCCCGTTCCAAGGCGCGGCGAAGTTCGTTTTCCAGATCGAGGCGTTCGGCCGCGGCGGCGTTCAAGCCGGACGAATAGAACTGGCAGTTGTTCCGTCCCTGCTCTTTCGCGTGATACATCGCGGTGTCGGCGTTCTTGAGCAACGCTTCCACGGTGGCGCCGTCCGAAGGAAAGATCGAAATGCCGATGCTCGCGGAAATAAAAATCTCATGTCCGTCGATGCTGAAGGGATGCGCCAGTGCCTCCAGTATCCGTCTGGCCACTCGACCCGCGTCTTCCGGGGTCGGTAGTGCCGTGAGCAGAATGGTGAACTCATCGCCGCCGAGTCGCGCGAGGGCGTGGGTGGGTTCATGATCGGCATGCCGGCCGACGGAGTCGCTCTGGCGAACCGACTCGCTCAACCGCTCGGCGACATGTGTCAGCAAGCGGTCTCCCACCGTGTGCCCCAGGGTATCGTTGATGATCTTGAAGCGATCCAAGTCGATAAAGAGGGTGGCCAGATGCTGATGGTAGCGTTCGGCATAGGAGAGGGCGTTGGAGAGGCGATCTTTGAACAACACCCGGTTGGCCAGGCCCGTCAGACTGTCGTAGTAGGCGAGTTGGTGAATGGCTCGTTCGGCCTGTTTGCGTTCGGTGATGTCCTGGGCGGTTCCGATGACCGTCAGCTCGTCCGTCTCTTCTTCTCGCACCCCTTCGGCTTGGAGATGAATGATGAAGTCGGTCCCGTTCGGCAACACGACGCGGTGGTCGATATCGCAGGGTGTGTGCTGCGAGACCAATCGCTCCAGTGCGCCGGTGACGACCGGCCGGTCCTCCGGGTGAATCAGATTCAGGAAGGCCTCGAAGGTGCCGCCGAAATCCTGCGGACGCACGCCCAGGAGCCGGCATAATTCGTTGGACATGCTCAAACGATTCGTCTTGGGATTCCAGTCCCAGTTGCCGATCCGGGCGATCCGCTGGGCCAGTTCCAACCGCGATTCGCTTCGAATCAGCGCGTGCAGCACGTTGTTGGTTCTGAGCATGTACCGGACATGGTGGCAGAGAATCGTGGCGTTGACCGGTTTGGTAATGAAGTCCGTGGCGCCGTGCTGGTAGGCCCGAGCGATGGAATTCGCGTCATCCAATCCCGTGAGAACCAGGATCGGCACCCGTTTGCCGCGCGGGAGCGTACGAAGCCGGGAGCAGGTCAGATAGCCGTCCAGGTCCGGCATCATGATGTCCATCACGACGAGATCGGGCATCAGGGTCTCGAACTTTGCCAGCGCGTCCCGCCCTCCCGAGGCCTCCACGACGGTCATGCCGGCCGGTTCCAGCGCGTTCTGAACAAACAGCCGTGACAGCGGGTCGTCGTCGGCGACAAGGATCGTGGGATGGGTTTGACTCATGGTGTTGTCTTTAGTGGTGCGACGGCAAAAGGATGCGCATGTATGATGAAATCTGCGCCTTCCAGGGGGCGATGGCGCAACGGGTGTCGATGATAGGTCGAAGCATTATGCGTTCATGTCAGAGTATCAAACTTTTCAGTAATCGCTACATAATTAGCACTTGTTGAGCAGCGGGGATGTTCCTCTGCCGGGGTGGAAACACTCATTGCGGGCATGTCCGGACCGGTGAATCAGCCCCTGTCCGGTGCCTCGGTGTGATTTCCGACCGGGACGAACCGCTGTTCCTCCGCCTCCATGAGAATGCCGGCCAAGAGTGCGCGTACCCGGCTCATGAGTCCCCGCATGGTCAGGGTCAAGAGGACGACCATCACGAGGAGCAATGGTCCGATCACCAGGGCGACGTCCCGTCCCAAATCATCCTCAGAACGCAGGACTGCGGCATCCGGCGGGGTAGCGACGACCAGTCTGATCCATCCTGCGATGCGGTTGTCCTGACGGAAGGGCTCGATCACAATCAGGACCGGCCTCCCCTTGTCGACCCCGTGAGTGATGGAACTGTTCTGACTGTTGCGTGCCGCCGGCCATGCGGCATCCTGCACCGGGGTGCCGATGGCGGCCGGATTACTGGCGGCGACGATCATGTTGTCCGTGGTGATGACGGCGGCATCGAGCAGATTAGCCTGTCGGGCATGTTGTTCCAGGGTCTGTTGAACAGTGGCCAGATTCTCGACGGGCAGCGATTCACTGAACCAGGCCATGGTTCGCGCCACGGCGCGTGCGCTCTGCTCGGCGGCCATGATGGCCGCCGCATTGCGCTGTGCGACGAGCGAACGATCGTGCTGAGCCAGGAGCAGATAGAGCGCGGCCGCGCAGCAGGCAGAAACGATCACACTGATGAATACCGCCGGAAGCCAGGTGCGAGGCAATCGGGACGCGTGAGCCATGCTGTATCCTCCTCAACGGGTCAGGGTCGTGACGTGCCGGGACCGTCTTGTCGGTCGTTGGCCCGTTCATAGGGTTGGCGCGTGAGTTCTTTGACAATGCCTTGGAGGCGAGTCCATTCGTCCGGTTGCAGGGAGACGAATTCGAGACCGATGCGGCCGTCGCGGCACCAGCGTACCACGGCTTGCTGAACGGTCAGAGCGGCAGCATCACCGGCGGGCTGGATGCGAAGTTCAAGGGTGGTGCCTGGATGGACGGCTGTCGCGCTCAGGATCCCGCAGCCGCGCAAGGACAGATCGACGACCTTGCCGTCTCCGCCGACGCGGTTGACCGAACTGAAGGAACTGCGAAAGTGAACTGGAAAACGAGGATGGTGGCGTTGGTCCATGATCGGCTAGCGCTGGTATAAGGCTAGCCCTTTATATTGCCGATTGGTTTGAGTTCCGCCACTTTTTTTGTGATTCCCGCGTGGTCGACCGTTTCGACGACATCGGAAATGTTCTTGTACGCGAACCCGGCTTCCTCAGCCAGACCGGACATGGACACGGCTTTGACCAGAATGCCGTGCTGTTTCATGTCGCGCATGAGCTGCTCGCCGCGCACCGTGCGTTTCGCCTGTGCGCGCGACATGGTCCGGCCGGACCCGTGCATGGTCGAGCCGAACGTCTCCTGCATCGCCCGATCCGTGCCGACCAGCAGATACGAGCCGGTCTCCATGGAGCCGCCGCAGATCACCGGCTGCCCGATCCCTCGATAACAGGCCGGGAGTTCAGGGCTTCCGGGCCCGAATGCCCGCGTGGCGCCCTTCCGGTGCACGAGCCACTCCCCGTCCCGGTAGCGTTCGACCTTGGCGATGTTATGCGCCACATCGTAGATCAGCTGCATGCCCAGGCGCCTGGCGCTTTCGCCGAACACCGCTTCGAAGGCTTCGCGGATCTGATGCGTGATGACTTGCCGGTTGGCGAACGCCGTGTTGGCCGCGCAGTTCATTGCGCCGAAATACTCCTGCCCCTCCGGCGAGCGAAACGGCGCGCAGGCGAGCTGCTGGTCTTTGACGAAGATGCCGTATCGGCGCATGGCCTTCTCGAACACCTTGAGGTAGTCGCTCGCCACCTGGTGGCCGAATCCGCGCGACCCGCAATGGACCATCACCACCACCTGATCGCGGCCGGTCAATCCCATGGCTGCGGCCGTCGCACGGTCGTAGATTCCTTTGTCGGAGAGGACCTGTATTTCCAGGTAGTGGTTGCCGGATCCCAGGGTGCCGAGTTGATTGATGCCGCGTTCGATGGCGTAGTCCGTCACGTGGGTCGGGTCTGCGCCCTCCAGGCACCCGCGCTCCTCGATGCGTTCGAGGTCCTCCTCCCAGCCATATCCTTTGGCGATGCACCAGCCGGCGCCCTGTCGCATGACGTCGCGAAACTCCCGCCGGGAGAGATTCACGAAGCCGCGTGATCCGACACCGGCCGGGACGCGACGGAAGAGTTCCGTCATCAGCAGTTCTAGTTTCGGTTGCACCTCGGAGAGCGACAAGTCGGTACGGATCAGCCGCATCCCGCAGTTGATATCGTAGCCGACTCCGCCGGGAGAGATGACTCCATCCTCAGGATTGAATGCCGCCACACCACCGATGGGAAAGCCGTACCCCCAATGTCCATCGGGCATACAGAGGGCATAACGATGGATACCGGGGAGACAGGCCACGTTGGTGACCTGATCGAAGACGCCTCGATCCATCGCACCGAGAATCGCCGCGCTGGCGTAGATGCGAGCCGGGACCAGCATGCCCGGCTTTTCAGAGGGCGGAATTTCCCAGAGGTAGTCGTTGATCTTGACGACCTGCATGTCGGTGTTCAGTTTCATACGTCCAACCGGATGCTGAAAAAGGCCTCCAACGTCGTTCTCGGGCACTCAATCCCCTCGACGTACGATGAGTACGCCTCGGGGCCTTCGCGTCCTGCGGCCTAGTTGGCGATCCTTTTTGAGCATCCTTCTATTGATTGAAGGTGATTGTGCGCGAAGGGGTGCTTCATACGTCCAACACCACCCTGGCCTTCCAGCTCGTCCCCTCTTGGGTGACTGCATACAGATGTTTCGTGACGCCTTTGACGTCGGAGTGCAGGTCCTGTGTCGCGGGATCGACCGGTGCGCCGGTCAGTTCGGCGTGGAGGTGCCAGGCTGTGCGGGCCTCATTCTGATTCAGCGACAATGTCGCCCGATGGAAGACCACGCCCTGCGCATCTTTCAAGTAGACGAGTCGTCCCAGCCATTCGAACAGGAGTGTCTCGATGTCCGGTTCTTCCATGTCCACGGTATGCCGCCAGGTTTCGGCGATGGTGACCGGATCAGCCAGGCTTTCGATGAGCGCTTGCGTCGCGGCCTCGAAGAGGGCCGGCAAGGACTCTCCCTCGGCGTCGAATGCCATATCGGCCAGCGCGATGTCGTCGAGGAATCGGAAGGAGCCCGGCATGGGCGTCAGACGCGAGGAGCCCGACGGCGCGCGGCGGCAAAGATGGCCCGGACCTGTTCGATACCCGGAATGGTGTGGCCGAACGGCAACGGTACCTTTCCTTTGAGCCACATACGCAGGCCCAGCGGCATGACATCGAGCACGCGTCGAAGATTGAATCCAAGGACCTTCAGCGGCATCAACGCTTCATTCAAACGTCCCTCGTGGCGGACCAGGTCGACGAAGCCGGTGATGTGGCGGGCGCCTTCGGCCGAGGTCAATCCATGCCGGAGGGACGAGCGGCGCAATCGAATGATCGCCTCCATCGGCTGCACATCCTTCGGGCAGACTTGCACGCACATGTTGCAGCGGGTGCAGTCCCAGATGCCATCGGCCTCCTGGAGCGCGGTGAGTCTGGCCTGTTTCGCCCCGGCCGGTTCGCGCGGGTCGGCGACGAATCGCGCAGACTTCGCGAGCGCTGCCGGGCCGAGAAAACCTCGTGAGACTTCATGGGAGGTGCAGGCGGCCACACAGGCTCCGCACATGATACAGGCGTCTACGTTGTGAAACTGGTACGACTCCGGCAACAGGCGAAGTTGTCCGGATGACCCGTATCGTTTGGTGGGATGGGTTTCGGGCGTCAGCCAGGGCGTGACGGCCCGGATCTTCTCCCAGAACGGCGACATATCGACCACCAGGTCTTTGATGACCGGGAGGTTGGGCAAGGGCTCGATCGAGATTCTGCCGTGGCGTTCGAGTTCTTTGCGGACGGACGTCCGGCAGGCCAGCTTTTCCGTGCCGTTGATATGCATGGCACAGGAGCCGCAAATGGCGGATCGACAGGAATAACGCAGTGCCAACCGGCCGTCGAGTTCGTTCTTGATCCGGATCAGGGCCTCGAGCACGGTCATGCCGCGTCCGATGTCGAGACGATAGTCTTCCCGGTGAGGCTGTTGATCGGTTTCGGGATTAAAACGCTGGATGGTAAAGGTCAGGCGCATAGAATCGTGAGGCGTGAGACGTAAAACGTGAAACGGGAAAAGAGAGCCGCCCCTATGTTGAAGGAGCGCGTACCATGGGTCAACCGAGTTCGAAGACCTTCGGATAATTCGTCAAATTCCGGCAGCCGTCCTTGGTGACCAGGACCATGTCCTCGATACGCACGGCGCCGAGGCCGGGATAATACAAGCCCGGTTCGACGGTGACGACATGCCCTTCCTGCAGCAACGAACCGGTCCGGCTGATACGGGGCGCTTCGTGAATATCCAAGCCGACGCCATGACCGGTGCCGTGAAAATACCCCTGCATGCGGCCGTTGACCAGGCCGGTCTTGTAGCCCGCCTTTTCGAACCGATCGCAGATGCCTTGATGGATGGCGGCCCCGTCGGCGCCGTCGCGAATCTTGGTGATGGCTTCTTCCTGCGCGTCTTTGACGGCGTGATAGAGGCGCGTCAATTCCGGCGAGGGTGTGCCGCGGACCACCGTGCGGGACATGTCGGCAAAATACCGTGAACCGGCCGATCGCGGAAAGACATCGAAAATAATGCTGCGATGAGCCGGCAGCGGGCCGCTGCCCTCATCATGGGGATCGCAGGCCTGCTCCCCACCCGCCACGATGGTATGTTGCGCGACGCAGTCACATTCCATCAGGGCGACGTTGATCAATTTTTTGACTCGCTCGGAGGTGAGTATCTCGCCGTCCAGCCAGAGGACGTTGTCGCGAATCTCGGCGCGTCGAAGGGTCTGGTGCGCGGCGGCCACAGCGGTTTCCGTCGCTCGCTGGGCGGCTTCGATGTGCCGGACCTCTTCGTCCGATTTCATCACTCGCTGTTCGTAGAACGGTTCGCGTTTGGTGCGCAGCCGATAGCCGAGTTCCTGGAGGCGGCTCGCATGGAGAAAGGGAAACGTCGGAGGGACCAGAATGTCTTTCAGGCCGGCATCCTGCAAGACCAGATGAATCACATCGATCGTGCCGGGATCTTTGACGCCCTGCGATTTGGCGCGTCGCTCCAACTCGGAATAGGACAATACGCGATCGACCGTCGCCTGGTTTCGCGCTCGGTCCACTTCCAGATCGCTCATGACCATGAGCCGTTCACCCTTCACTTCAAGATAAATGAAGGGATCCGGCGCGATGAAGCGGGTGGCGTAATAGAGATTGGAATCGGTTTCGCTGGCGGCGATGAAGAGCGTCGCGCTCTGTTCGGGACGGCTGTTGTGTTCGGTCGAGTGGCTCATGAGATGGATGCGTTCACGTCATTCGGATGCTATCACGCGGTCCGGAGGTGGTCAAGGCGTGGCCGGTGTCGGAGTCGTGGGCGTCTCGACCGGCGGCGCGGTGGACGGCGGCGTCTGGATCTCCAGCGATGGATCGAACATCGGATCCTTCTCCTCCTGCGGCGACAGAATATCGATCGGGAGCATCACCGTATTTTTCAACAGGTCGAACGCGAGCTGCGCGACACCGGTCAATCCCGTCGTAAAGGATTTCATCGGCATGTAAGTCACGTCCGGATCGTCGATGGAGCCCTTCACCTGAAACAGCGCCGTCGCCAGGCCCTTGCGGTCCCCGGCGATCAGCCGCCCGAAGAGCGGAATCGATTTCAGAAATTGCGAGTAGGACCCGAAGGGACTCACCGCCCAGATCATGTCCAGCTGGTCGGTGGGCATGTCGTAATTACCGACGGCGGAAATTTTCAACACGGGACTGTCCAGGACGATGTTCTGGGTCTTCACCAATCCGTTTTGAATCGTCAGGGTGGTGCTCGCCCGGTTGTACTGCAATCCCTCTTTCTCCAGATCCACCTTCCCCTGCAAGACTGCGGGGAGATTCAGAATGGAGAGTATCTTCCAGATGGCGCGTTTCTCCGTCTTGAGAATGCGGCCATCCTGCAACACCAGTTCGACTTTGCCGTTGAGGGTCGGTAGGACGCCATGGGGGTTCCGTCCATGCCCGCGGATCACACCGGTCAGCTTCATCTCGCCGGTCACCGGCTGATCATGGGCTCCGAGCAGCGGCAACAGGGATTCGGCCGGGATGCCCGTCATCCGGATTGAGGTTTCGGTTTCGGCCGGTTGTCCCTTGGGCAGCCGGACGACCATGCGTCCGGCGGCATGACCGGTTCCCGACTGAGCGACGACACGGTCGAGATCCAGCATGCCGTCTTGAATCGTCAAGCGCCCGGACAAGCCGCCGAATCGCAGGTGTTTGTAGAGGCCCTTTTCAATCGTGGCGGTGGCGCTGACCTGACTGGTCGAAGCCAGGGTCTCAAGAAATTCCCGGATCGGTGAGCGGTGGCCTTTGGGGATGAGCAGGTCGAGATCCATCTGGGACGATTCGATCTTCACGGCGATGACCGGTTTCGTCGTCCAGTTCTTCAACGCCCCCGACAGGCTGACATCGCTGTCCTTGATGCGGAAGGAGAGCTGTTTGATATCGGCGATGTTCTTCGAAAATTTCAGCCGAAGGTAAATATCCTCGACCTGGCCGTCCACGCCCTTGACCGACATCAGGCCGTTGGTGAGCGCCAGCCATCCGCCCGTGCGCCAGTTTCTCCATTCGGCATCCGTGCCCTTCACATCCATGGAAACTTCGAGATTGCCCGCCTCGAACCCGCTGCGGTAGATCCATTCGGGAAGGCTCGACAATGAGACCGTTCCGGAAGCGAGTGAGGCGTCGATCGAAAATTGATCGCCCAGGGTGATGCGTCCCTTCAAGGGCAACCGCAACGGCGGTACCACGAGCTCCATGCGGGAAATCACCAAGCCGACTCCCCGCGTGACATCGGCATCCAGTTCCAGGGAGGCCGGTGAGCCGAACGGTTTTTCTCCGACCATCGGCAGTACGAGTTTGGCGTCGTTCAGGCCGATCTCCCCGCGTAGATGCGGCGCACCGGAGGCCCCGGATAACTGGACCTTCGCGTTGACCATGCCATAGAGGAGATCGTCGGGGAAGGTTCCGGCAGAGACCATCTGGCGAAGTTGGGCGGCGCTGCCCCTCGCGCGAATGACAAAATCCTGAAAGACGCTGGGCGTGCCGCCGCTGATCATGCCGTTGAATTGCAGTTGCGTTTCGCCCACATTGGCGGTGACTTGATCGAATTGGGCTCCGCCGGTTTGCGAGAACAGGATACGCCCGTGCATGGCCGTGAGCCGTTGTGGCAGGGAGGGATTCACCAGGCTGACCTGCTCGGCCAGCACTTCCCCGCCTGCGAACGTGATGCCTTCCGGTTTGTCCAGCGGACCGACGAGGCGGAAGGTCGGATGCGTTTGGCCTTCGATCTCACGCGATTGCGCGAGCAGCGAGGTGAGCCGGTCTGCCCGGATGGTTTTGGTCAAAAACTTCACCAGATCCGCCGCCGTCATGTTGCCGCTGATGTCCAACTCCATCCAGGGCCCTTCATCCAGGAACGACACCACGGCTTTTCCGTCGGTCATCTGGAGTGTGCCGTAGCTCCCCGTCACCTTGCCGACCCGGATACGTCCCGGCTCCACGGAGATGGTGGCGGACAGATCCTGCGTCGGCACACGGTCGTTGCCGATCAGCGCCGTGCCCTTCTCAATCCGGAAGTCACCCGTGAGCGACAGTTGCGGGCTGGGCGCGGTGGCGCCGGTCAGCGTGGCCGAGACGATTTCGACCGTTCCGCCCAGCTGGCGCTGCTCGACGATGCCGGGCAATTGGGGATGAATCCATTGTGGCGGCATGCGGGCGAAGAGCTTCTTGAGGTCGATGGTGGGCGAGGCAAAGGTGATAGAGAACGTGGGTTGCGTGGTCAGAAGTCCCGCCAGGTTCGCCTTGCCGGTGACGGCCAGCTCATCGACATTGGCAGCGATCTCCGTGAGCACCACGTCATAGCCGGCCACGCCGGGCGCCACGCGGATGCGGCTCTGCAGATTGGCACCACCCTGCAGTTGAGCGGGCACGGGGCGCGGGCCGAAGAAGTCGGCGGCTTCGCGCAGGCGCAGATTGGTGGTCTCGATCTCGCCGTCGAACTGAAACGCGGGATGGACGGAATAGGGTTCTTCCGCCGCCAGCGACGAAGAGGATTCGCTCAAGCCGATGGTACCGGTGAGGGAAAATGAAGAAGGGGCCGCTTCTGCCGGCAATGAGGCGGAGATGTGCAAATCGCCCTGGGCCTTGCCCGGATAGACCTTCAACGCCATTTCGACCGCTTCCAGCTTGGTGGTGCGCACGCCGTCAGGCCGGGCCTCGTCCGTGATCGTGATGTGCCCCTGTTGAATGGTCGCTTCACGGATTTGCAGGAGGCGGCTGAACATCTGATAGGCCGATTCGTCTTTGGCTGCGGAGGGCAGCCCGGCGAGCACATTCCAATGGCCGGAGCGATTGCGGATCAGCGTCACGGTCGGCTCGTCGAGAAAGATGCGCTTGGCCACGACCTGCTTCTTCAGCAGCGGCAGGAGGCGCAGGACGATGTCGATTTCTTTGGCCTGGAAGACGACGTGGGTCGGGTCGTCGTGACCATAGACACCCACATTGGAGAGTTCGAGCCGGACGCTGGGCAGGACGACCAGCTTGATCCGATCGACCTCGATCTTGCGCCGCAGACTGGTTTCGAGTTGCTGAAGGAAGAAATTCTTGATGACGTCGACGCCGAACAACTCGCGCGAATAGAGGAGAAGGAGCGCGCCGACGACCACAAGGCCGAGCAGCGATAACACGACAACGCGCGGACGAACCCTCACTCCACCTCCACCAGGTAGGTCAAAATCTGAGTGTACTGGATGCACGAGAGGGAAATCCATACGGCAGAGAGGCGCTATCGGGCGTGAAACGTGAAACGAGAAAGGTGAAACGTGAGACGTGAAACGGTAGGAGACCGTATCTCGTTGGGGATCGCAAATACCTTTCGTCGGTTGATGCGTGCCGGTCTATAATGCCTCGCTTTTTGACGAGTGAGTAAAAACCGGGGGTGCGAGTGAGAGCAGGCAGAGCGACGACACAACCGCGATGGGGCATTCTCGGGCTCCTGTTCGCGATCAGCGCCGTGACCTACATGGATCGGGTCAACATCTCCGTCACCGCGAGACAGATGATGCCCGCCTATGGACTCACCGACCAGGACATGGGCTATATCTTTTCCGCCTTTGTGTTCGGTTACGCGCTCTGCCAGATTCCAGGCGGCTGGCTGGGCGATCGCTGGGGAGCCCGGGTGGTGCTGGCGGGTGCGCTGGTCTGGTGGTCCTTGTTCACGGCCTTGACGGCGGTGGCCGCAACGCTGCCGTTGGCCGCCATGGTCGGGACGGTCGGGGCGCTCATCGTCGTGCGCTTCCTCCTCGGTGTCGGGGAAGCGGTCGCCCTGCCGAACTTCAATCGAGCCGTGGCCGATTGGATTCCCCCGGCGCAACGTGGACTCGGTATCGGCATTGCCATCGGCGGTATCGGCATCGGCGCCGCGATCACCCCTCCCCTCGCCTCCTGGGTCATGGTGAATTATCACTGGCAGTCGGTCTTCTACCTCTCCGCCTTGATCGGTCTGCTGGTGGCCCTGTTATGGGTGCTCTGTTCCCGAGAGCAGAAGGCTGCGGATGGCGCGGCGTCCGTACACCCGCGCGTCGTCGTTCCCTGGCGGCAATTCGCCGCTTCGTCATCCCTGCGCTGGCTGGTGCTGAGTTATGCCTGTCTCGGTTACGTCGCCTATATCTATATGTCCTGGTTTTATCTTTACTTGGTGAACGTACGCGGGATCGATCTGTTGCGTGGCGGCTGGCTTGCGGCTGCACCTTTCGTGGCCATTCTTGTGTTCTGCCCGCTCGGCGGCTGGACTACCGATCGCCTGGTCTCGGCCCTCGGTCTGACGAAGGCTCGAATGATCGTCGGCATGATCGGCATGGGGCTGGCCGGTGGACTGATCGCCGTCGGCGCCTGGGTCGATTCCCAGACGGTGGCCATCGCCTGCCTTTCACTCGGCGCCGGCTGGCTCTATTTCACCGTCGGCGCCTATTGGAGCGTGACCACCGACCTCTCCAAGACGCATGCGGGCACATTGTCGGGCGTGATGAACATGGGCGCAAATGTGGGCGGTGTCATTTCCCCCAGCCTCACGCCCTGGCTGGCCGACCACTGGGGCTGGACGGCTTCGTTACTCGTGGCCGCGCTCATCGCCCTCTGTGGCGGCGTGATGTGGATGAAGATCGATGCGAGCGAGGGATGGGACAGGTAGCAGAACTAGTTGGTTCTGGTAAAGAAGCTTTAGTAGAACCTCAGGTTACCGGAGCTCCGCTGCGGGTGCACGCCTTGGTTTACCGTGGTGGAATGAACCGATGTCACGCTGTTATGAAGGTTCAGGATCGGAAGGTGCGGGACGAACACGGACGCGGCCAGGCTCGATCGTGACAATGGCCCCGGCCTGAAGTTCTACCCCGTACCGTGCGAGAACCATTAAGCAGAATCGGACCTGCTGGATGGCAGGCAAGATCGCGAGTCGAATGATTCCGGCATGTGCCTGACCTCGTACGACTGCAAGTTCACCGAAGTCTTTGTCCAGCGTGATGAGAATTCGACCTTCGTGATGGGCTAAGGCCATGATCTCGTCATCGCCAGGATCCGTTGCCAGTCTCCGGCCCAGACGACATCGTGCCCTGCGGATTGCAGTGGACCGACGGCGCCACCCCAAATGCAGGTATCGAGCAGAAGTTTCACGAAGCCGATTCGAGAGGCAGTGGCTCGATCCGCTCATGGCCCACGAGTCGATGGGCATAGGCAAGGCAGGCTTGGATATCTGCCGGCTCCAGCCACGGATAGCCATGAAGAATGGTTTCTGGCGTGTCACCGGCGGCCAGCATCCCCAGCACGTGTTCGACGGCCAGCCGCCGACCTCGAACGATGGGCTTGCCGGAAAAAATCTTCGGGTTCACCGTGATGCGTTTGAGGAGCAGTTGTTCATCCATGGCAGACCTCGTTTACCCGCATGATAGCGTACTTGGATAGAGAAGAAAACAGATGCTTCCGTGATAAGGCGACTCGCGGTAGAGCAAGATTCAGAACCCCTTTCATTGTATTATCTTGCCCCGACTACGCGGAGGTATGTGGTTCGTTCCTAATGCAGTGCGGGAAAGTTTGTTCATGGAGCAGAGGAGGTTGGAATGAAGGCACGTCCCATACGAATCGGAAATTCTCAGCACGGGCAATTGGTCATTCGCTCGTTATCCAAGCCGCGCGCCGGTTGGCGTCAAGCGTTTGAACAGATGCATCGTCACGGGGATGACCACCTGCTGGATCAGGAATCTGCAGCGGTGTCTACATGGGATCGGAGCGAATGAACATGGTAGTGTCCCGCTTCGATTTAAAGGTAAGTCCGGGCAGGTTGTGCTGGATCAAATCCGGACAGTGGACAAAAGCCGCTTGGTCAAGCGTGTAGGAACGATCACTGACGTGACACGCGCGCAGGTCCTCACTCTGCTCGCCGAACTCTTTGCCCCGTAATCCTTCGACAGTCCCATTTCCCCCAGCCTCACGCCCTGGCTGGCCGACCACTGGGGCTGGACGGCTTCGTTACTCGTGGCCGCACTTATCGCCCTCTGCGCCGGCGTAATGTGGATGAAGATCGATGCGAGCGAGGGGCTAAGGGAGTGAGGCGGTGGCGTGAGTGTTTGACGGGTACAATTACACAAACGTTCGGCGCGGTCATTGTACGTCGTCACGGACCCTCGCAGCCATCGAGGCGACGCGTGCGACGTCAACACTCATGACGATGTCGACTGAGTCCAACGTCTCGACCGGGAACCACTCCGCCTCCAACGCATCACCGCCCGCCTGCGGGACGCCTGAAATCCACTCGCATAATACGGCGATCAACACATAATGGGTCACCAACTGTCCACTCGCGTTCCGATGGAAGGCGTCGACCGCCGTGAACACGTGCAGCGGGCGCACGACGAGGCCGGTCTCTTCCGCCACCTCCCGTGCAGCGGCAGCCTGGATCGGTTCACCCGGCTCGATCTTGCCACCGGGAAAGCCCCACTTCCCCGCGTCCGGCTGATTCGCGCGGCGGACGAGTAGAATCTGGTCGCCTCGCAACACCACGCCGATCGCCGCCACAACCGGCGTGATGGTCGTGGCCGGCAGCGAGCCCTTCTGCGCTTTCGTCTTGCCATGGTGACTCATGTGATGATTCCTCCAATCCGACGTGTATGAGGCTGCGGAGGCTGGATGCCGTAACCGGGTTGCGTCCACGTCGTGCACGCAGTCGATGAGGGATAGGGCCGGGCCCTGTTCGAAAAACTCTTCGGACCTTCCAGCTTCCATCAATTTCCCCGGATACCGGACTGAAAAACGACGCCGGGATCATCGACGTCTCTCTTACTCCGGTGGGAATCGAAGTTGGGCAGCCGCAAAGTGCAAGGGGGCAGCAATCAGGCTAGGCAGTCTCCGTCACCCTGTCAAGCAGGCCGTACAGTGATGCTCACCGACCGGCGCCGGTTTTCGAAGCGGCATCGATGGCGCGAGTGACGGAAAGTAGGCTGCGCGGTTGACCGGATTCTCGAAGATCCAGGCGAGTAGGTTGTCGGCGTGATGAATGTGGTCTCAAATGTGGGTGGTGTCATGTGGATGAAGATCGATGCGAGCAAGGGGTTGCGGGAGTGAGGGGTTGAGAGACTGAGGGGTTGGGCCATCGTTACCCGGGTCCAGGATATGCACTTGCTCCCCGATCCCCATAGGTTTCGTAGACGTGCTCAAACACTGCGGAGCATTTCTGCTGATACAAGTCCGGCGTATACGCACGCGGAAGCCCCTGGTCTAGGAGATCTTCGATCGTGAGTTTGATCTGCGAGCGGGCCGAGGCCTTCTGACGCCAGTTCAACACCAGAAGCTGCTTTAACTTCTGCAGCATATCCCGGGCGACCTTCTTTACCTCAGCCCGTTCTTCTGTACTCAACTGCGGCGCTGGGCGCGTCAGAATATCGAACACCACGAGTTCTTCTTCGGAGAGACGCTCTCTAATATGCCGTTCCTGCTCTTCGTTCAAACTACAGCTGAGCGCGAGGAGTTCCTTGAACAGTTCGTCAATATTCCGGCTGCCCGCGTTATAGGATTCGATCAGCTCTTCGAACTTCGTCAAATAGTCGGCCCTGGTCCGGTTCACGCGAACGAGTGTGTCCAGTTGGGAACGGATCGCCGCTTTCAGTTGCTCCAGATCGATATTCCTGGTTTTGGACTTTCCAAAACGTTTCGCCAGGGCATCGAAGTCAATCTTTGTCAGGTCGATCACGCCATGACCGGATTTTCCCTGGGGAATGTGAAAGCCATCCGCAGCCACGGAAGCATCCAGAATCTTATTCAGGTCGGCCATCACGGCTGAGATGTCTGCCGGTCCGTCGCCCGTGCGTTCACGGATGGTTTCGGCTATGGTCGTCAGGCAGGCCACGCGCGAGGCACACTCCAGCGCGGAGGGGTCCGGCTTCACCGCTTGGAAGAGAGTCCGTACCCAACTTTCTTGACCGAGAAAGTCCTTGCGAAGGGGATCGGGAGAAATCAGGCATTCGACCGCCTCAGCAATTTTCGTCAGCCGCACAAGAGTCCCCGCTGGAGTCTGCTCAATTTCTTTCAAAGTGACGCCATGCGCACGGCAGAAGGCCTCTGTCTTCGTGATTGCCTGGCGGAGGCTCTCCACGAGCTTTTGCTTGTCCCGGATGGGTTGCTCCCCACCACGGCCTTTGGCATAGATCGCCAGTGCCCTCTCCAACGAAGCAAAGACGTTCGCGTAGTCCACGATGAGGCCGCTATGCTTGCCGGGAAATACGCGGTTGGCTCGGGCAATGGTCTGCATCAGCGTATGGTTCCGCATCGGCTTGTCGAGGTAGATGGTTGAACAGCTCGGCGCATCGAAACCGGTCAGCCACATGGCGCAGACAAAAACAAGGCGCAGCGGGTCTTTCGCCTCTTTGAACTTCTCGTCTAGCCTGTCATCATTCATCCGCTTCCGGTGCGGCGCAATGTCGAGGCTCAGTTTCTTCATGTCCGCAATCTCGTTCTGAGCAGCCGAAACGATCACGGCCATGTCTGTCGTGCGTATGATATCCAGTCGCGCTCTGAGTTCCCTGACGCGATCAGGACTGGCGGGCTTGGTTCCATAGGTGGTGAGCTTGGCCAGCTCCTGCTCGACGCGCTTCTCTTCGGCTTTCCAGTGCGCCCGGACCTTGTCGTGCATCCGCAGGGTTGTCGCCTTGTCGATGGAAATAACCATTGCCTTGCCTTGGAAGCCCCGCCCGAGGAAGTGCTGGACAATGTCTTGAGCAATGGTCTCAAGCCGGTCGTCCCGCGTGAGCAGCTGATATTGCCGCCCCAGTTCTCGCTCCAGCCGTTTCTCCTGCTCTTCGTCCAGTCCGGCGGCTTCGATCAGGTTGTAGATATCGTCGTTGAGGTTCGGATTCTCCAAGCGGAGTTCCGGCGTCCGGTTTTCGTAGAACAACGGCACCGTCGCGCCATCTTCAACCGACTGCTGAAAGTCATAGATGGAGACATAGTCGCCGAATACCTCACGGGTCCGCTCCTCACCTGCAATCAAAGGCGTGCCGGTAAAAGCTAAAAAGAGCGCACGAGGCAGGGCCGCACGCATATTCAGCGCCAGCTGGTCGTATTGGCTCCGGTGCGCTTCGTCGGTCAGGACAATCACATCGGAGCGGTCGCACAGCAGTTCAGGAGTTTGGAATTTATGAATGAGCGTGAAGACATAGCGATGATTCTCACCAAGCAACTGCCGAAGTTGTGCGCCGCTTTGTGCATGGCACCGATCGCTCTCCGTCTCGCTGACAGCGCCACAAGCCTTGAAGGTCTTCGCGATCTGGTCGTCCAGCTCGACACGATCTGTTACCACCACAAAGGTCCAGTTCCCGGAAACCTTGCGAAGGATCTTCTGGGCGAAGAACACCATCGCGAGACTCTTGCCCGACCCCTGCGTCTGCCAGAAGACGCCTCCCTGCCCATGGCCCTGTTTCCGAGCGGCCAAGGTCGCGGCAATTGCATTGTTGACGCCGAGGAATTGGTGATTCTGCCCCAGCACTTTGACCAGCCCCGCCTTGTGCTCGGAGAAGAGGCTGAAGTTTTCGAGCAGATCGAGCAGGCGCGATGGCTCGCAGGTCCCTCGTAGCATCACTTCGAGCGATACGCGGCGTGGTTCATCCTCGCGTTCGATCCGTTTCCACTCGAAGAACCGTTCCCAATCAGCCGTGAGCGATCCCACATGGCTTTCCGTTCCATTGGAAGCGATCATCAGGCCGTTGAACCAGAAGAGGTGGGGAATGTCGGCTTTGTAACAGGTGAGGTTGTCGTCGAACGCCTGCTGCGCCGGCACACCGGGCTTCTTCAACTCGATCACGACGAGAGGCAACCCATTCACAAATCCAACGAGATCAGGCCGACGAGTGTAGAGCGACCCCGTCACGCTGAACTGACTCACCAGGAGGAAGTCATTCGCAGCAGGATTCTCCCAATCGATGACCCTGACACGCTCGGTTTTCTGCCCGCCGCCTTTTGGATCGGGAACGGAAACTGGAATGCCTTCTTTCAGAAGCCCATAGACCTCTCGATTCGCCGCCACGAGGCTCATCGCTGACCGGTCGCGAGCCAGCTCATCTATTGCTGTTGAGAGCGCTTCCGGAGGCAATGTCGGATTGAGACGGCAGAGGGCCGCACGAAGGCGCAAGAGCAAGACGGATTCAGCTTTGGTCTCGCGGCCTAATGTGCTGTGAGGTCCTAAAACCTCCTCTAAGGCTGAGATAGTTTGCCAGCCAAGTTCGGCAAGCAGAGTAATGGCGGGTTGTTCGACGAGCTGGTCTTCAGAGTAGGCGTGGGCCATGCGCCGTTAGGAACGCAGTGGAAGAAATTCATCGCTACTCATCGGTTCATAGCCGGCAGTCAGGCGGCCTTCGAGCTCGACGAGCACGCGCTGATTGTGAGGAGCAGGCGGTGGATTGAGCTGGACGACGCGTGCGGTCATGTTATTCGGTCCACCTGCAACGGCACGCAACACGTCTTGAATCAGGTAACGCGGTGCCCAACCCAACATGAAATAATCGTTGGCCGTCTCAAGCTGGACTGCCAGGCCGGTTGCGGGGTTATTCAACTCGATCGATACCTGTAATGGTTCGCCTGGCCGAAGCCCATTCACCCGATCTTGCGATGGGGCGTTCACATGGCGCCAGCCGTGCAAGAAGAAGCGGCAGGAAAAGCTGCCGTCACGGCGGGCCTGAATTTTAGGGAACACTTCTAAATTGTCCGTCTGTCGCCCTCCCCCGCTGATCGCCAGAATTTCAAACGGGTCCGCTTGCTCCGGAGACAAATCGAGCCGCTGCAGATACTCGGCGTAATCCTCCCGTTTCGTGCTAATGAGCCGATTCTGGAAGAGCGGGAACAGCTCGGAGGATTCGTACAGGGCATCAAACTTCGGAAAAGCGTCAAGCGGTTGAAACCCTGCCTTCTCCTTTGCCTGCAATACGCCACGGGTGTAGGAAAAGCGGTAGTGAGAAGCTTTCGGTTCGGCATCCAATCGGCCGATGGGAAACCAGGCTCGGGTGCCGTCCACATGGTCACCGCGGAGCCGTTTGTCTTGCCAGGCCAGGAATAGGGTTTTCATAAGAGAATGTCTTTGACCCGTCGGAGAGTCACTCGCAGCAACGCCTTTGCAAACTCACGTTGGGCCTGAATGATGGTCTCAGCCGGAACCCGCCCAACTGTATCACAAAGGGCCGCTTCCTGAACATTTTCCACCTGTGGCAACCAGGGCGCAAAATAGTCAGGCCATTTCCGCACTACCAGTTCCAGAAGCTTGAGAGGATTGGCTCCGTGGGCATCGTCGGATCGAAGATAGATTCCTCCCTGGCAACGGTTTCTGCCCGCGTACCACTCGGGACGCCCTGGTTCAGTCAGCCAAGTCGCCAATTTGTCCGGTGGTTCATTCCGACCGAGGGAAGAGGCATGATCGAATGTGGGTGCCATTTCGTGAGTGACCCTTCCATCCTGGTGCATCACCCGAATGA
Source organism: Nitrospira sp. (assembly GCA_024998565.1). Classification (NCBI taxonomy): domain Bacteria; kingdom Pseudomonadati; phylum Nitrospirota; class Nitrospiria; order Nitrospirales; family Nitrospiraceae; genus Nitrospira; species Nitrospira sp. The sequence continues at coordinate 136,923 of JACOEM010000005.1, read as the reverse complement.
GCGCCCAGTTTTCATGGTGCCGGTCCGTATTCAAGATGAGGGCATCGAGTACGAGATAGCCGGCCATTTGTCGAAAGGCCGATGCCTGCTCCTGCGGATCGGAGAAGACATGCGAGATCGCAGCCAGGATATTTTCGACGGTGTGGTCGCTCTGACGAAACTGCTTGGTACGGTCGTAGCCGAACCCCGCGCCGGCCAGTAAGTCATTGCCGTGAATCAATTCGGCGCCGGGCCTGGCGAGTTCGGGGAAGCGTCGGCTGATGCAGCCTGGAGATCCGTCAAGGGTGGCGAGTTCAACTCGCGCATGGGGAATATGGAGCAACTCGGCGACTTCGGCCGCCACCTTTTCGGCCCAATGTTCACCAGTGACTTGACCGTTACTGAGCCGGGCATACTTGAAAAGCCAGCGCTCGGAGTCACCGGCGACTTGTACCCACCCCTTCCGTTTGCTGCCCATCTCTTCCGGGGCCAACACATCCTCTTTCCGGAGCGAAATGATGGGATAGGAATCAAGCGGTGGCATGAGATTAGCTTGCTAGAGGGATTTGACCGGACAGCAGCCGCGGAAGCAACAGGTCGCGAGTGCGGCGGAGGTTTTTCATTTGACGTGAATACCCAAGCACAGCGGCACTCATCGGCAGAACAAGCGCATCGAATCGTGCAATCACCTCGACTGGCGGAGATAGCACACGATGGGATTTTAGCTGTGGGCCAGTCCAGCTTGGGAAGGTTGAACCGCTAGTCTGACCGAGAAGTATTGGCAGTTCACTCTCGAAGAGTAACTCGATGAAGCATTGGTACTTGCTGCTAATTCCGCAGACACCACGACCAAGGCAATACATGCCGTCACTCTTCACGTATTTGCCGGTCGTCGAACCTCTGACGCAGACAACAAGGTCGCCTTCTTTGCAGAACTTAGTGGGGTCGGTTGTCCACTTCATCCGCTTCGTGAACCGATCACCAAATTCCACAGGTCCATTCACCAGCGGCGTGCCGTTTCCTTCTTCATTGTAGGTATCACCTTTTGGAGAAAGCCCCATGGTGACTGTCGCAAGTTCTCCCAGCGGCTTCACTTCCCAGCCTTGAGGGATGGGTCCGAGGGGGGAGGAAACCATTTTGACTTTATCGTGGCCGGGGAAGCGGAAGTGGACGAACCACTCGCGGTAGAGGGATCGGGCCATCTCCTCAAGAATTTTGATGCGCCGCTGATTGTTCTCAATCAGGTCATCGTAGGCCGACAGAATGCCCGCGATTTGATCCTGCATTGCTCGCGATGGGAGCGTAATCTCCATTTCTCTGGCCGCACCAACATTAAAATGCTGCTGTGCAACACCAACAAGATTACCTGCGACAGAGGATTTTCCCCATGACGAATTGAAGATTGCGGCGAGGTAGTACGGATTTAGCTTTTCCGACGGCGTGATTACGACTAGATCTGCACAATTCGCCTCTGGCAGAGATTCTGGAATAACGCACGCTGTTCCGGGATAACCAGTACGCACGACGGCAACGTCTCCTGGTCGAAGGGCAGACTTCTTAAGCTTTTCATGAAAAGTTGGCGGAATGTATTTGATGTCGTACAAGTGTAGAGAAAAAGGCGCGATGTTCTGAGACCGCAGGAACGGCACTCCTTCTTCCCTATATTCCTCTGCCATGGGACCAACATGGCCGACTGTGATCCGGTCACAAACGTCCTTAAGCTTCGTTCTTATAATCACTGCAGACGTCATCTTTAGGCTTCGAGAATCTCCGCCACGTTTCTGGCAATGGTTACCTCAAGCTCACGAGCCTGAGCATTGAGAGCTTCGAGTTCTTCATTGAGAGCTTCGAGGTGCTCCTTGAAATCCTCGTCGCTCACTTCCTCTCCCGGTGCCACGCCGACGTAGCGGCCGGGATTCAGGCTCCAGCCCTGCGCTTCGATCTCTTTGATGGTGGCGGCCTTACACAGGCCTGGCACATCGGCGAACCTCAGTTTCTTGCCGAAGACTTCTTTGAGTTTGGCTTCTGCCTCTGGCCCGCCGAGGGTGAAGTCCGGTTCCTCGTCGCGATAGAGCCTCACGACGTTCGCCAACAAGCCGATCTGGCCTTCGGTCCAGTCGCGGTGGGCTCGGTCAACTTGCCGGTAGATTTGCCGCGCATCCAGAAACAGGATCTTGTCGGCGCGAGGCGTCTTCTGTTTCCCCTTGTCCAGAAACCAGAGGGTACAAGGCAGCGTGACGGTGTAGAACATGTTCGGACCGACTGCGACCATGACATCCACCGCGCGGGCTTCAATGAGCTGCTTCCGGATCTCCTGCTCGGATGAGCGCGCATCGGAGGCGCTGTTCGCCATGACGAACCCGGCCCGACCGTTCCCGCTGAGCGTCGAATAGAAGAGCTGAATCCAGAGATAGTTGGCGTTGTCTGTGCGCGGCAGGCCGAAGGGATAGCGGCGGCCTTTACCGACCTCTGCTTCCAGCCGTTCCTTATCGACCGCGTTCACGTTGAACGGAGGATTGGCGAGAACGAAATCGAACTTGCCGGTGCTGTTGTGCAGATCGTCGTAGTAGGTGATGGCTTCTTTAATATCCCCTTCGAGGCCGTGCATAGCCAGGTTCATGCGGCAGAGGGCGACAGTAGCCGCGACCTTTTCCTGCCCATGAATAGCCAATTCTGACGACGGGTTCTTCTTGTTTTGGGCGACGAAGCGGGCGCTTTGGACGAACATGCCGCCGGAGCCGCAGGCCGGGTCCAGGATGCGGCCATGGTAGGGCTCCAAGACTTCGACCAGCAGACGCACGATGCCGGAAGGTGTGTAGAACTCGCCGCCCTTTTGCCCTTCCGTACGGGCGAATTCGCCGAGAAAGTATTCGTAGATGCGACCGAAGGCGTCGTAGTCGATGGTGGCCGGGATCTCTGAGACACGCTTGAGGAGTTCTTTCAGCAGCGTGCTATTAAAGATTTCGTAGGTCTTGGGCAGCACCCCGGCTAGCTGGGGATTGTGTTTTTCAATGTCGCGCATGGCTTCATTGATCGCCTTGCCGGCATTGCTTGCCTCCGGCATATGTAGGAGCTTTTCGAAACGCGCGTTCGGCGTGAGATAGAGCACCCCTTCGGCATGGTAGGCGGCCGGTTCGTCCACGCGTGAGCCGCGCCTGGACGACGAGGCCATTTTCTCCAGACCGGCCCTGATTTTTGCAAAACGCACATCGGCGAAGCGGAGGAAGATGAGGCCCAGGACCGGGGTGGAATATTGCGCGGCGTTGAGGCCGCTATTGGCCCGCAGCTGGTCGGCAGCATCCCAGAGACGCTTTTCCAACGCGTCCGTCGCAGTGTCCTTTTCCGATGGGGCGATCCACTGCATGTATGCTCTCCGTTGGTCGGGATCTCGTATTGGCCGCCGAAGAATAACCTGTTCTCGTCTTTTAATCACCCGCGTTTTTACCGGCAACAGCGACTGGTCGGTGCCTAGGGGACTGGGGGACGTGAAACGTGAAGCGTGAAAGGTGAAACGTATTCCCCAAGAATCGTATCTCGTGAAGAATCTTTCGCTGTGATCGGGAAGGACATGAGTCGCCTCACCGCTTCCATCCTGCTCCCCCATCCAACGGCGTGAATGGCGTGTTGGGGTTGTACTTGTTGATCGGGTTCAACGGATTCTCCGGGCGATACCGATTGATGGGGTTGAACGGATTGTTCGGATTGAATTGGTTGATGGGATTGGCCGGGTTGTTGGGATCATACTGGTTCACGGGGTTAAACGGATTGTCCGGACTGTAGGCATTGGCGGGGTTGAACGGGTTGGCTGGCTGATACTGGTTGATGGGATTGAAGATGTTGAAGTCCCGCTGGTACTTCTCATCGAATCCCGGCTCTGCCCAGGTTGTTGTCGCCGAGGCCGACGCGAGAAGCATAAATATCGCCGGAAGCCTTGTAGATTGCATGGCCAACCTCCCCTCCTGTCCGCTCACCGGCTACTGTACTCGATGACCGTGACATCCGGGGTCACAGGAGGATAAAAAACCGTCGCTCGTTGTTCGTGAAGCGTATCTCGTGGGGGAAGGAGAAAAGCGGGGGGAAGGGGATCAAGACCAGATCGCCTGGCTTACACGCCATTCCAGACCTCGTCGTCCTGGTTGTCCCACACATGGCGCATGGCCGGCTCCTGTGCCTGTTTCAATTCTTCGGTGAGACGATCCCGGAGGCCATGCTTCATTTCAATGTATCCGATGAAATCTAGGACCTCTTGCGCGAGGGGGTCCGGAAGTTTCTGTGCTTCCTTGAAGATTTTCTCCGCCGTCGACATCGATGCCTCCTTTTCAGGCCACCAGCGCCACATGTAACAGGTGCATTATGGTCTGAAGACCATCCGGACACAACTGTTAGGCATTCTCCTACACCCCCTTCTGGTCAGCGGCGCGGAGCACGGGCACGATATACATCAGGGATAACTCGCTCGTGAAACCTCACTCGTCCGCTGGGCCTTGAGCCACCCCTGCCCATCAGGCGCGGTTGACCTCCGCCGGTTGAGGGACGCCGGACGAATCCAGTTGATAGGCGTAGGCCTCTTTCATCTGGACGTTTCCGCTGTCGGTATAGACGAACAGGCGTTTGCCGTCGGTGCGTGTTTTCACGAGGCCATAGGCGGTGCGGCTGAATCCGTAGAATGGCCCCCGTTTCTTGGCCTTCTTCTCGTCCTGCAGACGGGACGGCCCCTCCTCCTCAAAGAACGCGACCAACTCGGTCACGAAGATGAGCGGTTCGGGGACTCGCGACCATTTTCCCAGGGCTCCCATGAGCGTGGCTCGCGGATGGATGTATTCTTTGCGCGCGCTTTCGTCCCCGCTCGACACGACGCTCACGATCGGCGAGACGGCTTGAATGAAGGCGCCGGAGAAATCGGCCGACCCATGGTGGGGTACTTTGAACACTTCCGATCGTAAGTTTAGGTTGCCCCGGTTGTGTTCCCGCGCCAGAGTCCTGCTGGCTTCATCGTTGAGATCGCCTGAAAATAGGAAGCTGAAGCCGCCATAGACCAGACGGAAAACGATCGAGTGGCCGTTGATGGTGTGGGAGGCAGAGTGGCCGGTGAAGCCTTCGTCGCTCTCGCTCAGCGAGTCATGCCCGATCCTCGGTCCTTTGGGTGGTTCTCCGAGAAACTTCAGCGCCGGTTGGCCGCCCACGGTGGTGGTCATCGGCCCCAAGGTCTCGATGCGCAGATCGCCCAGATTGAAAAACTCAAAGGCCTGGTTGTCTCCGAACTGGAGACGCCGGAACGCTACTTCACTCCGGCTGTTGTAGGTGGCCAAGGTGTTTTTCCATTCTCGAAACGGCTCGTTCATGTCCGCATCGGCCACGTCGAGCAGATTGTCTTCCAGCCCCGTGAGGTAGAGTTGTCCGTTGACTGTTTTGGTCGGCCCCAGCAGTTTGGTGTCGGGAACGGCCTTGTTGTTGATCTTGCTCGGGCGCTTCACGATGCCGTTGTGATAGACCCGCTTCGGCTGCATGAAGAGGCGCTTGCGTTTTACCTTGTTCGTTTCCGACTTGAGAATCTCCGGAAGGCCGGCGAAATGGTCCGCATCTCCATGGGTGACGAGGATGCAGTCGATGGGTTGTGGCTTCTCGGCCGTGGTCCCTCGAAATCGTCCGGCCAGGTACCGCGCGAACATCTGGTTGTCTCCCCCATCGACCAGGATGATCTTCCCGTCCGGCGATTCGATCACCGAGCCGTCGCCCTGCTGGACATCGACGAAATTGACCTTCAGGACCTGATTGTCTGCGAGGGGCCTGGTCAGGTTAGCGATTTTGATGGGTTTGGTTGGTTCGATATAGCCGGTGATGGATTCGGGGAGGATGCTGCCGTCGGGTTTTTCGCGAAAGACGGTGATGGCCACTTCCAGGTGTGTGGCGGCGACCTTTAACACCGTGACTTCGTCGCCCCAGGCAATGGTCCGGATGAGCTTCTTCCGTCCCCGCTGTTCCCACACATCCGCCAGATCGACATTGAGCACCATTGTGTCAGGCATAGGCCCTCCCTCGCACGCTGTTGATAAAGACTGCCGGCGGCGTTCTCGGTCGCACGTCTCCCTGCGACGTATGGGAGATAAAACGGGACTACTGGTGGAGTATATCCGTTCGCCAGGAGTATCTGTCACGGCGAACGGGTCAAACGAAGTTTGGTATGTACCTCCTCAGTCGCCGTGCTTCCTGCGGCCTTCCCGGACAGCCTTTCTGAACAGCCTGCGAACAATTGTCGTGTCCCTGGTCTCACGCTGCAGCCTCGCTGGATGGCTTTGTTGAGCAGCCTGCGGGTGCAGGCGATTTCCCGACTGTGCTTCCATTGGGCGTAACCGTCCGCTGAGCTCGGTCATCGGCGGCTCGATGGTTTCGACAGAGAATACGCCGTTCACCGTGAGAAATCACGTCTGTCAAAACGGAGGCTGTCGTTCGTGATGCGTCGTCCGGTGCATGCCGGATCGGCCCTCTTGCCGTTGGAATCCCCGCCCTGTTACATTTGCGCCATGACCATGCAATTTCAGAAAAAAGATCCGCGTGCCACGATCACCACCAAGTTCGGGGAAATCAGGATTAAGTTCTACCCGGACGATGCCCCGCGCCATGTGGAAAACTTCATCAACTTGGCGAAGATGGGCTTCTACGACGACACCACGTTTCATCGCGTGGTGCCGGGGTTCATCATCCAGGGCGGAGATCCGCTGAGCAAGACATCCGATCGGCTCTCGCACGGCACGGGCGGGCCGGGGTACTTTCTGAATCCCGAGCCGAACGACCGGCCGCATAAACGCGGCGCCATTTCCATGGCGAAAATGCCGCGCGACGGCAGCAGCACCAGAGATTTCAATGACAACGGGTCGCAGTTCTTTATCTCGATCCAGGATAACGGCGGATTGGACCGACGCTATTCCATCTTCGGTGAAATCATCCGGGGGATCGAAATCATCGACATGATCGCGAAGCTGCCCTGCGACGAGCGCGACAACCCGCTCGAGCCGATTCGCATGAAGGTGACGGTGAAGGAATAGGCTTGGCACTACTCCTTCGATTCGTTACTCCCGAAATACAATGATTCCACCTCAAGCCTCAGAGGCCCCCTCACTCTTCACTTGGCTCCAATTCATGAGTGTGAAATAATCGCGCGTGGCTAAGAGATTTCAGTATCGTTTTGAGTGGGATCGAACCAAAGCCCGCAGCAATATTCGCAAACACAGTATTCCATTCGAACGGGCCGCCTCTATCTTTCTAGATCCGGACGCTCTCTCTGAGTTTGACGAGCAGCATAGTGATCAGGAGGAGCGGTGGATTACGCTTGGTATGGACAGTGCTGGGGTAGTTCTTGTCGCCTGCCACACGTTTCAAGAGACAAGCAATGAGAGCGCGACAATTAGGTTGATATCTGCCCGGAAAGCGACGAGGAACGAAGTGAAGCAATATCGGAGGGTGTAATATGAAACGCGAGTACGATTTTTCTAAAGCGGTTCGTGGAAAATTCTTCCGAAAACACGCTGATTTGCACTTGCCCATTTACGTCGATAGTGCGACGCGACGAGGGCTCGAGCGGATTGCAAAGAGAAACGGAAAGCCTGTTGCAGAACTCGTGAATCAGCTCCTCAAAAAAGATGTTGAGTTTCTGGAATCGTTATCTTGAATTATAGGGTCTGCAGCCTACTGTATCGCTCTGCTACCGTCACAAGGAATCCCCCCTCCGCATGTTTCTGGGGTATTCGTATGCCTTTCCGTGACGGATTGACGCCCTTCCCGTTTTCCTTCACAACCATTGCTCTGAGTTAAGACATCGTTTTGACTTTTAGGGCGGCAGTGCGCTTTCCACTCTGGTTTTTTCCGTTTCGAGCATGAGTCACATAAGGTAAAGGAGCACGCCTAGGGTGCTGGTGAAACGAGTCATTCTCATGGGCTTTCTCCTGGCAGCCATAGCGCTGTCCGGGTGCGACACGGAACGTCACCGTCTGATGACCGACCACTATCCCTCTTACCCCGACGGCGTGCGCTGGGCCATCGATCGCGGGAAGATTCTGCGCGGCATGAACCAGGATCAGGTCTACCTCGCACTCGGGTCGCCGGTCTGTAAAAAAGACGTGGAGGACGAAGGCCGGATGGTCACGGTCTGGCTCTACCCGCCCATCGGCCGGGATGCCTGCATCACAAGCGCCTTTCGTGTGTACTTCGAAGAAGGCGTCGTCACCACCTGGGATCGCTTTACCATACCCACCAGATATACCGATCCGGCCGGCGGCATGCCCGCGTATTAGCAGGCTGCTCACAAAGGCCGCCCAGCGTCGTTCTCGCATCATTCAGAGCCTCAACGTACCTAGGATGACGGCGTGACTTCCGGCGCAGGCTGCTCAAAAAGCCGTCTACCGAGGGCGGAGGATTGCAGGTTGCTCAAACAGGTCATCCAGCGAGGCCGCATCCGAGGAAAGCACCGGAGGCGTGACAGTCTTACCCGCCCACCCTGAGCCTGCCGGGACAGGCTCTTTTCCCATGGGGGCTACGTTGAGGATGGTTTCGAGGGGAGAACGAAGCTGGGTGCCTGTTTCAGAAGGTTTCACGCAGAACGGTCAAAACGATGGTCCACCTAGGCCGCAGCTAGCGAAGGAGCGAGGCGTACCTAGGATGACGGCGTGACTTCCGGCGCAGGCTGCTCAAAAAGTTCGCCCAGCAAGGCCGCAGGCGAGAGAAAACCGGAGGCGTAGCCTCTGGCTACGTTGAGGATTTTGTCGAGCTGAGAACGCAGGTGGCGGGCTTTTTCAGCAGCCTGACCTAGAAGAAGGCCATGCTGGCATAGGTCACCGTCGAATTATACTGATCCGTGATTCCGCGATCGTACCGCAGTACCTGGCCCGTTTCCGCTTGAATCAACCGCAGCAAGGAGTAGATCGGTGAGAAGCCGGAGATGCGTCGCTGATCGTTTTCTTTTTGAATGAACTTCGCGAACTCTTCCGGGTCTCGGTTCTCGACGTGCTTGAGCATTTCGAGATCGATCTGCATGCAGCGGTGGAAGGAGAAATCCGTCGGCGGCGCCGAGTCGCCGTACCGCATGCCGATGTGGGCCAGTTCCGCTCCCACGACCACACAGTAGTTCTTGCCGGTCGCCACGAGGGCGTCTTTCAGGGCCTGAAGAAACGTCTCGACCTGCTCCCGTATTTGCGGATCGCGCAGGCTGTCCGCCGAAAACGATGTGAGGATCGGAACAATCGTAAACGGCCGGTCCTTGCCGAGACTCTCTTGCAGGAACGGCAGCTGAAATTCCAATGCATGTTCATTGTGATGTGCCAATTCGTCGGTGAAGGCTGAAGGAATGTGCTCGCGCAGGCGATCGGTGACCGTGCGGTCGACCTTCACGAGCCCCAATGGTGTCTCGAAATCTTTGTCCGTCATCGCCACCGGATGTTCGAGCCCTGAGTAGGCGGTGCCGATGAGCACGTACAGGTCCGGCTGCTGGGCTTCCTGTAATTCTTTGTAGGCCCAGGCATAGATCGGTCCGGCATGTTTCAGTTCATAGGTCGGCGCGACGAGCCCCTTGATGAGCTTACCCGCATGCTCGGACTTCTTGACCTCCGGTCCCTCTTTCGAAATGAAGAACCCGTTGATCTGGGCGCGGAGTTTGGCGGCGTCGGCTTCGTAACTGCGGCCGGCAAACTGCGGGAGTCGCGCGGGGGCCTGGCGATAGGCGGTCAACGCCTGTTGCTTGGCCTGTTCGGTGCGTGTTCCTTCCAGGAAGAGTTTCGTGTCCAGATCGGCGAGTAGCTGCTCGACCTTATTCGGCATGAGGAACTCGCCGAACCGCTTCAGGTAGAGCGCGCCGATATCCTGGACGCTGTGCTCCCCGTCGAGGTGCTGCACGATGAAGAAATAATTCATCGGCAGGACCAGTCGTTCCTTGCTCAACCCGGTCGGGTCCCAGAGGACAATGTACTGCTCCTCCCCTTCCTTGATCGGCGAGAATTGGAGGTTACGCAACAGCGGGTACTGCGCAGGATCTTTGGCGGCGATGGTCGGCGTTGATTCCATAATGAGCGGCATTGTAGCGGAGCGAACTTCTCAGGCGCAAGGTGGGCAAGGTCAGTCGTGAAAGGTCAAACATGAAACGTGAAACGTCTCTCGTGGGGGGAGAAGATGCGTCTCTCGGATCGAACGACGAGATACGAGCGACGAACGACGGCACCGGGTGTCAGCCCGGTGCCTACTGTTTCGGCGGATGGGCGCTGCCGCGCCGGCTGAGGACAATCAGGGTGGCGACGGTCAAGAGGAAGAGCCAGAGCGTGGGACGACCGTAGGAGGCGTCGGAGAATTCAATCAGGTCCGTGAGGCGGCCGATCAGCAGCGACATGCGGGCCATGACGGTATAGCCGAAGGCTGCGCCGAAGGAGATCATGAGAAAGAGGATGCCGGCGCGCGCAACCGCCTTGCCCGGTCCTGAATGTTCTACCGAGAAGAAGAAATAGAACAGGACCGAGACTACCCCGATCAGAATGATGATGCCGTTTACATGGCTTGCGGGGTTCAGGAGCGAATAGTCGAACGTGATGCCGCCGCCCGGGGCCACGGCCAGGAGCGGGCGAACCGTGTCCTCGATCTGTTTCAGAATAAACGATGAAATGGTGCGGGGGATGGCAAGTCCGGCGCCGATGCCCACGATAAAGGCGAAGGCATAGCGCGAGAGCCAGGCGGCCTTGGGCACGTAACGCGTGAGCATGAGCATGCCGATGGCGACCGGGATCAGCAGCGACCATTCGCCCTTGTCGAGGATCGGGCGCACGATGAGGGTCATGACCACCGTGTCGTACGTTTTAACGATCGTATACCCGAGTGACACGCCGACGTAGAGATGTTCGGCGAGTTTGAACAGTGGGTTGTCTTCATACAGGAACGACAGGATGAAGAGGGTCAACCCTGTGGCGATCCAGGCGCCGAGAATGACGTCGAACGAAAGATCCATGCGGCTACGATCCTATCCCGTCGTGCCGGCGCTGCTGCCGCCGCAACGAGAAGTAAAAGATGTTACAGATGGCAACGAGCACGATGATGGCGAGGTGCGTGGCCGATTGCGCATCCATCCCGGCGACCGCTTTCCCCTTCTGCCCGATCAAGGTTTCGTATTCCGCCGCTCCGCGCAAGCCGCCGATCAAGCCGTTGATCTGGCCGCTGCGTAGCAACGGATAGAGGCCGGGCGCAATGACGCCGGTGCAGCCGCCTCCGAGTTCGAACTTATATTTGTCCTTGCCGAAGACGTACCAGGCTTCGACCCCGGGATTGCCTGCACCCAAACTCACCGCATAGGTCACATCGCGCAGGTTCTGCACCCCGGCCAGCACCGGCAGGCCCTTGGTTGCCTTGCCGCCATAGTCCGCCGGGAAGGCGTTGTAGAGGTCCTGCCCCATGTTCAGGATCACGGCGCTGCCGCCGGGACTCCAGCCCAGGAAGACATAGTCCTTCCCGTTTTCCTTGCCCGCTTCCTTCGCGGTTTGCGACAGGATTTGATCGGCCAACCCGGTTCCGGACACCCAGAGGGTCATGGCGACCACGCGCAGATTCTTCTTGAAGGCATGACGCAGGATCGCGATGGCCTGCGGATAGAGCTCGGGTTTGGACGCGGGATCGAAGTCCAGCGATAACAGGAAGACCGACCCTTCGGGCAAACCTTCGATGTAGTCGTAGACCCCGCGCACTTCCGACGAAATCTTGATGGGCAGTCCCACGGGAAAGAGCAACGGCAGGAGCGTACAGAGACCGATCACCAGAAAGATGATCCGCCGGTCGATCCGCAACATGCGTTCAGCGAAGGTCACGCTTGCTCCCGGACGTGAAACGTAAAAGGTGAAACGTGAAAGGGAAAGCGGGCACTCCGTGCCCCGTGAAACGTCAAACGTAAAACGTCAGACGGTAGAGAGTCGAGAGGAGGGCACTTACGTTTCACCTCTAACCTTTCACGTCTCACGCGTTATTCTTTGCCTCCGCCCAGATACGACCGCTCGACGCCGAAGATGATCTTGAACGAGAGGGCGATCGCGCCCAGGCTGACGCCGATCAAAATGGCGCGCCGCACAGACGCGTTTAAGACATTCAGAATCCAGCTGGAGAGGTCCCCGCTGATCGGCAACAGGTATTCCCCGAGCGGCACCCGGCCCATCATCACAATGACGGCGGCCACCAACAATACCGCCGCCTCGCGGCTGCGCGCCCGGAACGACCGGTAGGCGGCGGAGGCGATGAAGAAAGCCAGGATCGCGAACATGGTCCCTTGCAGCGGCACGAGGGTGTAGGAGTAGACCCATCCAAAAGACGTCAGCGCCCCGTCGATACTTTCCTTGCCGCCGTTCCAGAGCCCCACGATGATGGTGCCGAGCATGCCGACATAGAGGACGAGGCTGTAGGCCCATCCGGCTTCCTTCCGCCGGATTTTGGACGCATGCACGTGAAAGAGGCTGGTAATGCCCAGCACGAGCGCGAAGCCGCCGATGATCTGCAGCCATTTGGTCACGGTGGTCAGCAGTTGTTCCGAGGCCGGATGCGGCACGTAGTACTGCGCGGCCATGACGAGGCCGGTGACCATCGTAATGAGCAACGGCAACTGTCGGCGAAGGAACATCATTTGAGATCCTTGAAGAGGTCGAGCAGCGGTTGCGCCCAGTTGTTGCCGGTGATGACGGCGAGCGTGGCCAGCAACGTTCCGACTCCGATCACGCCCAAGACGAACGCCTTGCCCAAGTCCTGGCCGCGCAGGGTGCCGATCTGGATCGGCTCTTTCGACAGGTAGGCGCTGGCGGCATAGAGTTCTTCGCCGATCAGGGTGTAGTCGCAGGTCGTGACGAAGAACGGCAGCTGGTGATCGGAGTCGGTCCCGGCGATTTGAATCGCGCCGGTGCTGGCGCCGGTTTCCGTCAGCAACAGCGATTCGGCAAAGTATGAGCCCATGAAAAAGTTGGCCGCCGGTTTTCGGCGCAGCATGATACCGTCTACCGCCGCGGTGTAACTGAACTGGTCGCTCGTAATGAAAAAGTTCGCGTCGTCCTTGAAGAGATCCGGCTTGCCGGCTTCCATATACGCTTGTTTGGTAATTTCCTGGCAGACGGCCATGGTGATCGGCTCGCGGTGCGGGACCAGCAACTCGGTCTCATACGCGGCGGCCTTCTTGGCCACGCGCCCCAGGATGACGGCGGCGGCGATGGTCGAAGGGTCGTTCATGTCGTGCGCCCCGGTCATGTAGAGGATCGGCTTGCCCAATTCCGTGGCGCGCCCGATGGCTTCATCGACGGCATCCAGCCCGGGAATACGCCGTAAGAAGATCTCTTTCCGCTTGGCCAGGTTGATGGCGTAAAACACGATGCCGCCGAACATCAAGGCCAGCACCAGGTTGTTCACTTGGTTCCAGTTCATCCAGTTCGGTTCAGGCGAGGCGACGATCGGCAACGCGATGAATCGTTCCTGGCCGTTCATCGCCGCGACGGTGACGGCGTAGGACTGGGCCGCCTTGAGCTCGATGCCTTTTCCGTTCTTGAGCAGGAAGATGTGGTCGCCGGGGGCGCCGGATCTTGTCCACCAGGCGGTCTTGCCCTCGCGGACATAGCGGGTGTTGGACGGAAATTCCGCCACGACTTTCCATGCGGATGGGTCGGAAGGCACGCTGCCCTCATGCAGCAGGATTTGATACTTCCATGCGGCGCTGTCGCTGGCCGAGGGAGCCCAGAGAACCGTGAGGCTGCCTCCTCCGTCGCTGGGTGTGTCGATGACCCGAAGCTGCTGCGGGAGGGTCTGTGCCAAGAGGAGCGACGGGAGGCACGCGAGCATCGCGATGGCGAGGGACAGAATGCGAAGGCGAGGCTGTATGCGGATCATGCTCCCTCGATCACTTCGATGTTGGCGCGGGGCACCACGGTGGTCGTGCCGTCGGGAAAGCGGACTTCGAGTACGCGGACTTCACTTTCCGTCGGGATCGCTCTGAGCTCCGACGGCAATCCGGACACTGCCCCGATCTTGCCGAACAACGGATCGCGGATGATCCGCACGGGATCGCCGAGTTGAATCCCTTCGCGCTCGACCCGGTCCGGCCGGGCGGCGGTGTGTGAGGTCTGTGGAATGATGATTTCCGGACGAATCACGCCGGCGCGGATTTGCGTCGCGCCAGAAACAGAGGCCTTGTGCCCGGCCTGGGCGGACAGCAACGCAAACGTCTTGGGCGCCATCGGGATCGTGCCGAAGCCTTCCGTCAGGATCAACGTGAAGCCCACCTGCTCGGTGCCGGTAATGGCCACGCCCAGATCATACCCGAGGAGCGCGCGCAGATCTTTGTCGTGAATCCCGCCGACGACGAGACCGATGACGCCGAGTTCCTTCGCGCGGGTCATGGTGGCGGCGGAGAGGAACGCGCCCCCGATCACGATCTTACCTTTCATCGCCGGCGTCAACTGCTCAGGCATCAGGGGATGATCCGGCGCCGTGACACCCATGACCAATTCTCCGCTGGTCTCCCCGCCGATGCCGAAGATGCCCTGCACCAGACTGCAGGAGGTTTCGACCGTCACGCCCTGTTCGGGGTGCACGTCGACGATCGAGCCGTCGATGTAGCCGCGCAATTCGAGGATCCGCGGTGGTTCCCGCAACAGAATCTGCCCGGTGATGGTGGAGACGGACTCCACCTTGCCGGTGATGGGCGAGCGAATTTCCGTCTTAAACCATTTGATGAACGGTTTATTCTCCGCCAGCACGTCGTCTTTCTGGACGGCATCGTTTTCCTTCTTGATCAGGTAGTCGTTGATCTCATCCGGCGCGATGCCCAGCTGGTTGGCCAGGTTGAGCGGGACGACCTTGCCCGGCAACTCGGCGCGGGCCACCGCCGTATCGGCGTGCACCGCGTCCCCCACCTTGACCAGGACGGTCCCGGGCAGCGGCAGGATACGCCTCCGGCGAACGGTGGTTCGTTCGGTGACGGTCAGACCTGGTGTATACGAATGCGCCATAATCGGTTGCTGAAAATGCCCTACCGCTTCGTTCTCAGTTGCTCGCTCCCCTCACCGTACAACTTCCGGTAGGACTCGGGGCTCTCGCGCCTCGCGGCCTCGCCTCTCGTCGTCCTCTCCCATATGCTCCCCGCTCTTCACCATACGCTCTACGCCATCTGCTCCCGGCATTCGGCTCTCAGCTCCCCGCCGGGTACAAGCCGACCGCCTGGTACCATCTGGTCAGCATGGCGACGCGGGCTGCCTGCTCACCCGGTAATTGTAACGGGCGACCACGGCCGTCGAGCATGAGGCCGACCACGCCGCCCGTCACCGTTTTTGTGAACGACTGTCCCGGTCCGTTCCCGAGGTCGATCTGTTTGGCCGGTTGCATCGTCACTGTGGCCTGCTGCTCCCGCGTCAAGGCAAAGAGTTTGAGATCTCCGAACGCCAGCTGGCCCTTCTCGATTCGTCCATCCGGTAGCGCGATTTCATAGTCGGCGCAGCGCTCCCCGTCTTTCCCCTGCCCGATGGGCGCAATGCAGGTGCCGAGATAGACCATGCAATCACGCACGAATACGTCGGTCGCAGCCTGCTCGTTCACGGTGGAGAGCACGCCGAGATGCGGCATCATGAAGATGCTATCGACCGACAGCGTCGTGACGCCGAGCGGTTCATAGGCATCCACCATCATCAGCATGGATTGGATACGGCGCGGCGCATGCGACAGGATGCCGCCGCTGCCGACGATCAAGTCCAGTTTCAACAGATCGATCAGGGTCTTGCCGGACGTCCGCTGCTCGAACACATCGGAAATGGTGCGCTCCTGCTGAATGCCCTTGAGCCCCGTGGCGAGTGATTTGTGATGGATCAGCGCCAGCCGCAGAGCCTCGCGGGCGATGGCATGTTCGATCTGCAGTTCGTCGAGCGACTGCGGAATCGTCGTGGGCCGCACCATCTTGTTCTTGATGCGGTTGCGCAGGGTCTGTTCGTCGATGGTAAACGGCACCCAGCGCATGATGTTGTCGAGCCCCGCCTCCGCCAGCACGTTCGAAATGCTGTAGGACATGCCGAGGTTGGCGCTGACCGTGCGGTTGAAGAGTCCGTTAAACACCGAGAAGACGTCGGTGGTGGCGCCGCCGATATCGACGCCGATCAGGTTGATGCCTTCGCGTTTGGCGATGGTTTCCATGATGACGCCGACCGCCGCCGGAGTCGGCATGATGGGCGCGCCCGCCATCTCGATCAGTTTTTTGTAGCCGGGAGCCTGCTGCATAACGTGTTCGAGGAACAGGTCGTGGATTTTGTTGCGGGCCGGCGCCAGGTTTTCGCGCTCGAGCACCGGCCGGATATTGTCGGCAAAATCCAAGGCGGTCTTCTCGCCGAGAATGGTTTTGATTTGCGGCCTGGCGTCTGTGTTGCCGGCGTACACGAGCGGCAGCCGGTAGGTGCTGCCGAAGCGCGGTCGCGGATCGGCGGCGGCAATGTACTCGGCCATTTCCACTACATGGGTCACGGCGCCGCCGTCGGTGCCGCCGGACATCAGGATCATGTCCGGGCGCATGGTTCGAATCCGCTCGATCTTCTCGTAGGGCAGCCGTCCGTCGTTGGAGGCCAAGACGTCGATGACGATGGCGCCGGCGCCCAGGGCGGCGCGTTGAGCACTCTCGCCGGTCATGTTCTGCACCACGCCGGTGACCATCATCTGCAATCCGCCGCCGGCGCTGCTGGTGGACACGTAAATGTCCACGCCTCGTTTGGGATCGCCTTGTGCTGCGTGATTGGGAGTGATGATGCGGTCGCCGTCGAGAATGGTCCGGCCGGAAAGTTCTTCGATTTCGGCAATGGCGTTGAGCACGCCGCGGGTCACGTCTTCGAAGGGGGCTTCGACGGTCGTCGGTGCTTCACCACGGTAGGTCTGGCGATACTCCTCCCCGACCTTTTCAATCAGAATGGCTTTGGTGGTGGTGCTGCCGCAATCGGTCGCGACGATGACGTTCAGAGGATGAGTCACTGCTGAAGCCGCAGGCGAAGGAGGCTGTTCCGTCATCGAGCGGGCGCTCCTTTGGGAGCCGCAGCCTTGGCTTCGATGAGGGCGGTCAGTCGGTGAATGGAATCGCGCCGTTCCAGCAGGCGCGCGATCTGCGCGATCTCCGTGCCGGTCAGCACACATTCTACGACGGGAGCCAGGAAGTGCAGCGCCTGGCTGCCGAGAAAGTTCATGGGGCCCATCGACTCGAGAAACAACGTGGCCGGTGCGGCCATGCCGCGCGAGACGACGGCGTCGGCGACCCGTTCGAGCAGGGCCAGGTCTTCGATCGTGAAGGCGGCTTGTTCAGGACGCACGGCAAACGCGTGCCGGAGACCGGCTCGAAGATCCTGTGCGCGACGGGATAAAAAACCAGCGGAGAAGGCAGACATAAGTGCTTGTGAGATCAGCTTAAACGGTTCGTTTCGGCATTATATGAAGGGGCTTCGGGAGAGTCAATCGAGCCTGTGGCGCTGCGCGCGACGAGGGGCTACGGGTTCTTGTTCTCTGCCGGGGGATCGCCGGATGCCGGTGAGCAATTCATTCCGGCGAAGGGATTCAGGGGGTTGACGCGTGGTGAGCAACGTTGCGCTTCGGGTGCGGCCTTCTCGGGGGTGTCTCTCGAACCGGACGGCGATAACGCGGGATCGCCGGGACCGGGTTGGCGCGGAACCATCGGTGCGGCCGACACGGACGGCGGAGTCGCATTCGCCGGTAGTTCCATCTGTGCCGGTTCGGTCGGCTCGACGGGAGGGGTGAACCCTCCCGGGAGCGGGGGGGTGGCGGTGTCGATGGCGACGCAGCCCGGCTTGCCCTTCGGCTGGTCCGTCAGGACGGTGCTGCCATTGGCGCCTTGGCAACGATAGACCTTGGCGGTTGCCATGCCAGGCAGGAGGAACGCGACGAGAGTGAGAAGCAGGACGTGAACCCAGCGCATCGTCAATTCTCCGGTGCCGGATCCTGTCTGGTGAAGGCTGACGGTCGAACGATCAGGCTGCTGATCTGGAATGGACTATAGGCGTGAGGCGGAGGAGAGTCAACGTCGCCGGGGGCGGTGTGGAGTTTGTGGCGGCCCTCAACCCGGTGAGCGGCCGAGCCACTTCTTCAGCAGGCCCAGGAGTCCGACTTCCGGGGCGGCCTGCCGGTCCGGATATTCCACCCACAGCTCCTGCGAGCCGAGGTAGATGCCGTCGCGATAACTCTGCTGGCTGCGCAGTTGGGTGTACCCCTGTTGCTGGAGGGTGGTAATCAATTGCTGCAGGGCCTCGCCTGCGCTCGGTGCCTCCGGGGTCACGATGTGTGTGGTTTCGTACCGCAACGTCGCCTGGTACCCCGAGGCTGTCCGTACGAATTCCACGGGACGATTGAACCCTCGTTCCCTGGCGTCGAAACCGGCGAGTTGGTGTTTCTCTCCAGCCGGGGTGGACATCGAACGACTACAGCGCGCGATACACGGCTAACAGATCGCTCAAGGCGATGGTTTTGTTCTTGAGAATGACCCGCTCGGCTCCCAGCACATCCAGCGCGGCCACCTTTTCGGTCCCGCCCATCAGACACTTGCTGCCCAGCGCGAGGACCCGTTCACATTCCTTTTCCACCTTGCCCTTGACGACGGGATTCACCTTCAGGATCTCCATCATCTTGGCGCGGGTTTCGCCGAGGTGCTTTTGGAGTTCTGCCTCCGGGTACTCCTTGCGCGCGGCTTCATCTTCGCAGCGGTCGATATACTGTGTCAGAAAGACGTAGAGCCGCACGAAGGTTTCGGCGATCTCAATGTGTTTCGGGGTCAGCGTATTGTCTGCCATCGGAGCCTCCATTCACTGTGGTGCCGGGAACATTCATTGCCGTGCCTGTCCGACCGGCACGAGCCGGTCTTGCGTCACAGCCGGACTTTAATATCGGTGCCCTCGACCGTGACTTCGTACGCAGTCACTTTTGCCGAAGGGTTGTTGATGCAAGCGCCCGTCTTCACGTTGAACTCCCAGTTGTGCCATGGACAGGCAACTACATCACCCACCACATCGCCTTCACCCAGCGGGCCGCCGCGATGCACACAGGTGTTGTCGATGGCATAAAACGCGCCATCCACATTGAACACCGCAATCGCCTTGCCGTTCACTTCCGCCACCATGCCGGCGCCCGGCTTCACGTCGGCGGTTCCCGCGATTCTAATCAACTCGCCCATACATCCTCCCTGAGTGCGTCCATCTTCCTTGATCCGGTTCCGGTTAATTTCCCGTCGCCGGTCGTTTGATTTTATCCAGCAGACTGGCGATCCGGCTCTTCGCCGCCCCTGCCTCGCCCGTCTGCAATGCTGCCGCAAGCTTCGCGGCGATCTCCCGAAACGCCTGAGCTTGCGGTGAATCCGGTTTGGCGACCACGATCGGGTTCCCGGTATCGCCGCCGGCGCGAATGGCCGGATCGATGGGCACCCGTCCAAGGAAGGGAATACCCAGTTTCTCCGCGGCCCGTTCTCCGCCGCCATGGGAGAAGATCTCGGTGCGTTCGCCGCAATGACCGCAGAGGAAAAAGCTCATGTTCTCGACGATGCCGAGCAGCGGCACGTTGACCTTCTGGAACATCATCATGCCTTTGCGCACATCGTGCAGCGCCACTTCCTGCGGGGTCGTGACGGTGACGGCGCCCGACAGGGACACCAGCTGGGTCAGTGTCAGTTGCGCGTCGCCGGTTCCCGGCGGCAAGTCGATCAACAGATAATCCAGGTCGCCCCAGAGAACGTCCCGGAAGAGCTGTTGAATGGCGGTGTGCACCATCGGACCACGCCACACGACGGCGGTATCTTCCGGCACAAAAAATCCCATGGAGATCAGTTTGACGCCATGGCTCTCCGCCGGGGCGATCTTGCCGTCTTTCTGTTCAGGTGTTTTTTCGACGCCCATCATCATCGGAATGTTGGGTCCGTAGATATCGGCGTCCAGCAATCCGACCTTGGCTCCGGTGAGGGCGAGGGCGACGGCCAGGTTGACCGACACGGTGGATTTTCCGACGCCGCCCTTGCCGCTGCTGATGGCGACCACATGTTTCACGCCGGGAATGATATTGGGCTTGGCGGCCGCTTCGTCTTGATGCGGTGCGCCACCTTGTTGTTCTGCCATAGATCTGCCTCCTGCCGCCTCGCGGGTCCGGATGGAATTCGCGGGCTTCATCGCATATTAAGCTATCGCCACGAGGAAAAGAAATGGGCCAGTAGACGCAGAGCGCTGCTGGGTAGAACAGGACGGGATAAAAAAGAGGGACGAAACGTCCCGGGAATAGTCAGTGACGACGCGAGGGACGTTTCACCGTTCACGCCCGACCCTTCACGCCTGCTAGGTGCGTTCCCTGTGCAGGTTATACGTCAGGCCGAACAACGACAACGAATAGATCAACCATTTCGACGGGTCGAAGTTGTACCACTTCGATCCGTTTCGATAGTCGTGCGAATAGGTGTGGTGATAGTTGTGATAGCCCTCGCCGAAGCTGACGAATGAGATCAACCAACTATCGCGGCTGCTGTCCTGCGTGCCGTGGGGTTGGGTGCCGACCATATGGCAGAGCGAGTTGATTGTAAAGGTGGAGTTCAAGACCAGCACGGTTCGCAGGACGCCGGCGAGCAGGAAGCAGCCCAGCCCGCTGGTGAAGCCACCGTTCAGGTATCCCAGCGCAAATGGTAGCAGGAAGCCGGAGGCCACGATCACCCAGTAATACCGGTGTTGCCACATGATCATTGGGTCGGTACGTAGTTTCGCGGCAAATCGGTCCTCACGATACGGGGTATCGAAAAACAACCAGCCGACATGGCTGTGCCAGAATCCCTTCGAGGCATTGTAGGGATCGGCTTCTTCGTCCGTGTGCGCATGGTGGCGGATATGATCGGCGCACCAGAGCAGGGCCGAGTTTTGCACGGCCCATCCGCCCATCACCAGCAGGCAGGCTTTGACCCAGGGATGACTCTCGAAGCTGCGATGGGTGATCATGCGGTGATAGCCCACCGTGATCCCCATGCCGGTTACGATATAGAGGACGGCCAGCAGGACCCAGTCGAGGAGAGTGTAGTCATAGAAGTAGGCGAAGAGCGGGACGCCGACGAAGGTCAGCACCGTGAGTGCAGTAAACAGGGCCACAGTGCCCCAGCAGACGGATTGTGTGGTCGAGTCGGCCATCGTACTCCTTCGGAACCTGTGCGCAACTCTTCGCCACAGTGCACCGCCATGCAAATGGTGTGGGTCAAGGCAAACGGCGCATGCTACCGGAGCGGCAGGCGGATTTTCAAGCGAAGAAGTGTCGTGAGATGACACAACGGCCGATTAACCAGGGCGGCCTGAAGAAATCGTTCGCCGGAGGCGATAGGCCTATGCCGGTTCCGTGAGTGGCGTACGCTCGACTCCGCGTGCCTGTGGTGAGCTAAATCCGTATCCCGCTGTTCCCGGGAACGATGCGAAATCCATTCTGCGTAAGATCGACAGCAGCCTATTTGCCCTCAAATATTCAAGTCGTGCGCTGCGGTGTATACTGCAGAGAGCCTCTCATTCTGGTTCAGGAGGAACCGATGCCTCTCGACCCTGCCCTGCTCGAACCCCGTATCCGCGCGATCGGTGAAGACCTGGCCCGGCGTTCCGGCGGGCGGGCGCCAGGCCTGTTCGATTCCCGTTGGTGGTCGCAGGCGGCCATCAACCTGGCGATGAAAGATCCCGCGTTCAAGGCGCAACTGTTCCGGTTTATCGATGTCCTGCCCTCGTTGCACGACGATGCACGGGTCGTGCAGTTGGCCGAGGAATATTTCGGCGAGATGAGCGCACACCTCTTCGGTGCCCAATGGGGACTCAAGGCGCTTGCCTCCACCAAGCTCGGCGCATCGCTCAGTGGAAAGGCCATCCGGCATCAGGTGGAGCAGATGGCCACCAGTTTCATCGCCGGTGCGTCCATCGAGCAGGCCGTTCCGACGCTCCATAAGTTATGGGAGGACGGGCGGGCTTTTTCGGTGGATCTACTGGGTGAAGCCAGTGTCAGCGAGCGAGAGGCGGATGCCTATCGTGATCGTTGCCTCGCGGCTTTGCAGGCCCTCGGTGAGGCCTGTCCCGCTTGGTCTCCTGCGCCGTTACTCGAACGGGATCACCTTGGTCCCCTGCCCCGCGTGCAATTGTCGATCAAGATCTCGGCACTCTATTCGCAGCTCGATCCCATCGATCCCGAATCCAGCTATCGCGCAGTCGCTGCCCGCCTGCGGCCGTTGTTGAATCTTGCCGGCACGCTCCCCGCCTCGGTCATTTTCGATATGGAACAGGCGGACACCAAGGAGCTGATTCTTTCGATTTTCATGCGCCTGTTTATGGAAGAACCCTTCCGAACGTTTCCCCATGCAGGGATTGCGCTGCAGGCCTATCGCACCGATACGTATGACGATGTGCAGCGGCTGTTGGCCTGGAGCAGGGAGCGGCTGGTACCCGTCACGATCAGGCTCGTGAAGGGCGCTTATTGGGACTCCGACGCGATTCGTTATCGGCAACGTGGCTGGCCGATGCCGCTGTTCGAGCAGAAGGCGCAGACGGATGTGAACTACGAGCGGCTCGTTCGATTGCTCTTGGAGCAAAGCGAGGTGATCCGGCCGGCGTTCGGCACGCACAACCTTCGCAGCCTGGCCGTGGTCGAAGCGGTGGCCGAGGCGCTCAAGTTGCCGTCGAATGCCTGGGAGTATCAGATGATCTACGGTATGGCGGAGCCGTTTCAGCATGCCATGAGTGATCGTGGCCGGAGGCTCCGGCTCTATGCCCCGGTCGGAGAACTCCTTCCCGGCATGGCCTATCTGGTGAGGCGGTTGTTGGAGAACACGTCGAACGAATCGTTCCTGCGGAAGGAATATGTGGAGTCGCAGCCTCTGTCTTTGTTGCTGTCTCCGCCCGTGGCGACTCCCCCATCACCTCCTTCTTCGATGACGCGTTTTTCCAGCGTCGAGGCCGCTCCATTTGTAAACGAGCCAGTGGCGGATTTTTCACGAGACGACGTTCGGGCCGCCATGGCCGAGGCCATCGATCACGTGCGCAAACAATTGGGGCAGCGGCTTGAGGTCTCGAAGCTGAATACCCATCTCCCGACGGGAGCGGATGTACGTTCCTTCAATCCCAGTCAGCCGGAACAACTGGTCGACATCGTCCAGAGTTATCGGCCTGCCGACGTGGCTGGTCTCTTGAAGGTCGCTGAGTCTCATGCAGAGGAATGGAAACATCGGACGGTTGCGGAACGGGTCGCCGTGATGCGGAAGGCCGCTGCATTGATGCGCGAGCAACGTTGGGAGTTGGCGGCCTGGGAACTGTTCGAGGAGGCCAAGCCCTGGCGCGAGGCCGATGCGGATGTGGCCGAGGCGATCGATTTTCTGGAGTACTACGCCGGAGAAATGGAGCAGCTTGAGCCGCCGCCCCGCCTGGGCCGGTATCCCGGTGAGTTGAACGAGTTGTTCTGGAGTCCGCGCGGGATCACCGTTGTGATTGCGCCGTGGAATTTTCCGCTCGCCATTCCCACTGGTATGGTCGCGGCGGCTCTGGTCTCCGGTAATCCGGTCTTGTTCAAACCGTCCGAGCGCGCGTCGATCATGGGCTACCGGCTTGCCATGCTTCTGAAGCAGGCCGGGGTGCCGGCGGGTGTTCTGCAGTACGTGCCGGGTGGTCCCGACGTGGGACGGGAGCTGGTGACTCAGGCTTCTGTCGCGACGATTGCCTTTACCGGATCGAAGGACGTGGGATTAGGTATGGTGCAGGCCGCTGCGCTGCAACAACCGGGACAGAAGTTCGTCAAACGCGTCATCGCGGAGATGGGGGGGAAAAATGCCATCATCGTCGATGACACGGCGGATCTCGATGAAGCCGTCACCGGTGTGGTGCAATCGTGTACCGGTTATGCAGGACAGAAATGTTCCGCCTGTTCACGTGTGATCCTCCTGGATTCGATTCACGATGCGTTCATCCAACGGCTGGCCGATGCGGTGATGAGTTTGCGCATCGGCGCGGCTGAGGATCCGGCCACCCAGCTCGGTCCGGTGATCGACGGGCGGGCTCAGAAACGGATTCGGGAGTACTTGGAGATCGGGCGCCGCGAAGGCCGGGTGGTGGTCGATCGGTCGATGGAGGGCCCCGGTTATGCCCTGGGACCGGTGGTCATCGCAGGAATCGAGCCGACTCACCGCCTGGCGCAGGAAGAAATTTTCGGCCCCGTGCTGGCCGTGATGCGGGCATCATCGTTCGAACAGGCGCTTCAGCTCGCCAACGGTACCGCCTACGCCTTGACCGGGGGACTCTACTCGCGCAGTCCCCGGCATATCGAGCTGGCGCGTCAGGCGTTTGATGTCGGCAATCTCTACATCAACCGTTCGATTACCGGGGCTCTGGTCGGTCGGCAACCGTTCGGCGGCCACAGGCTATCGGGTATAGGGGCGAAGGCCGGGGGCGAAGAGTACCTGAAACAATTTATGGTCGCGCGTGTCGTCAGCGAGCAAACCCTCCGGCGTGGATTCGCTCCGACCCTGTAGGGCCGGCGCGGACTTTATGCTGACCTCTTCCAGTTCTTCCGTGATATCGGTGATATTGCCCCGGTCTTCTTTCAGTGCGGCCAGTTCCTGCCGTTCGATATACTTCACCAGCCCCACGCCCTTGGCGAACCAGGCCGTCATCACATCGGTGCCGACTGCCGTCCGGTCTGCGGAGGAGAGCTGAATCTTGAGGGTCATTCGCGCCTCCACGCGCACGGCATCAGGGTATGTGCCGGCGGGCACCGTGATCGATTCCTGACCGATCACCGTTGAGACGCCTTCAACGTCCACATGTTCGTTGGTGCCGTCCCCATCGATATCACTGCCGAAATCGATGTCAGTGCGATTGAACTGTTGGAAGGACTGGGCGACTTTCATCGGGAACCGGATGATTTGATACGGCACGAGTTGCTTCTCCAATGGCGTGCCCGGCTCGGAGCCGTAGTACACCACGCCGGCCGCATCGCGGCGGTAAAAGCTGTCGGATGCGCCGTGGTTGCCCGGGTTGGTGTCATGAAACACGTTGACGACGACGCCGCCCTTGAGAGTGCGGGTTCCGGTCACCGACGAGACGTTGAAGAAGTATTTGTTCTCGATCGTCTGGAGAGGGCCTTCCGAGATCTGTCCGCGGTACTGCCACCGTGTGCCGACGGTGTCGGGGAAATAGTCGGCAGACTGAGCGATGGTCTGTCCTGCCTCCGTGGCCCGGGCCTGGCCTGGAGCCGACAGGATGCCCAGGAGCCCGCATATTCCCACTGCGACCACGGTCGAGCGCACGAAGTTCTGAACGATCACGGCTGTCCTCCAGTCAAAAAAATCACGGTATCATACCCGATTCGCAGCAGCAAGCCGGCAGATCCCGCCTTGCCTTCTCCTGTGCCTCCTCTCATAATCGCTCGCCGTGATGCCTGCATTATCTCCCGCAGCTCAGGATGTTCGTGAACGCCGCACGGTACTGGTGACCGGTGGGTCCGGTGGAATCGGTCGTGCGCTCTGTCTGGCCTTCGCCCATGCCGGGTATTGGGTGGGGGTGCATTACTTCCGCCAACGGCCGGCAGCTGAAGAGACGCTCGCGCTGCTTTCGCGGGCCGGCGGCCAGGGTGCCCTCTACCAGGCGGATGTACGGTCGAGCCATGAGGTCCAGACGATGTTTGATGCGATCCGGGCGCAGCGGGGCCGGCTCGACACCATGCTCTGTAATGCCGGCATCGCGTCGAAGCACCTGCTGGTGAATTGCCCGGAAGAAGCATGGCAACAGATCATCGATACGAATCTGACGGGCACCTATCGCTGCATGACCGCTGCGGTGGACGACATGATGACGCTGGGCGGTGGGTCCATCGTCGTCATCGGGTCCGTTGCCGGATTGCAGGGGACGAACGGCCAAGCCGCCTACGCCGCGTCGAAGGCGGGGCTCATCGGGTTGGTGAAGACCGCGGCGCGGGAATGGGGACCGCATAATGTTCGCGTGAATCTGGTCTGTCCCGGCTGGCAGCAAACGCGCATGGCGGGTGATTCGTTTCCAACCGGTGAACGGCTCGACGACCATGTGCTGGGACGTGTTTCGAACCTGGCCGATGTGAGCAGGACAATTTGCCAGCTCGCGCAGCTCTCCGACATGTCGGGGCAAGTGTGGAACCTGGACAGTCGCGTTCTCTAGCAGGATGCTGAAAACGGCCCCAGCTTCGTTCTGAGTCGTCGTGAAACGTGAATGGTGAAAGGTGAAATGTGGGACTAGAGAAGGCTACTTTTCTGGGAGCTTGTGACGTTTGACGTTTCACGTGTGACGAATTTTGTGAGGCGGGAAAAGAATGGGCATAACCAAAGGGGTGTTTGTCACCGGTACGGATACCGGTGTCGGGAAGACCGTCGTATCCGCCGCGCTGGTCCGGAGGCTGGTCCAGATGGGCTGTCCTGTCGGGGTGATGAAACCGGTCGAGACCGGTGTACTTCCCGGGCAACTGGGTGAGAGCGATGCCGGGCGACTCCTGGCTGCGGCGGGAATATCCGATGGGATCGAAGAGGTGTCTCCCTACCGGCTTCTCGCGCCGCTTGCTCCCCTCGCCGCTGCATCCGCCCAAGGGCGCGTGATCGAGATGCAGGAGATCATGGGACGCTACGAACGGCTTGCGTCCCGGTACTCTTGTGTTGTGGTTGAAGGCGCCGGTGGTCTGCTCGTGCCGATAGGAAAAGATTGGGATATGCGCGACTTGATCGGCCGGATCGGGCTGCCCGTCGTGCTTGTGGGGCGGGCCGGACTAGGGGGCATCAATCATGCGCTGCTGACGCTGGAGGGCCTTCGGCAACGTCACTGCGCAGTGATGGCCGTCGTGTTGAACGAGACGGCGTTGGCCGCCACCCCAGCGCAGCAGGAGCAATGTGCGTCAACGGTCGCGCTGTTGCGGGAGCGCGCCGGTGTTCCAGTGTTGGGACCGTTGCTCTACCAGCCGCGCCTTGGC
Organism: Nitrospira sp.; assembly: GCA_024998565.1. Lineage (NCBI taxonomy): Bacteria > Pseudomonadati > Nitrospirota > Nitrospiria > Nitrospirales > Nitrospiraceae > Nitrospira > Nitrospira sp. The sequence continues at coordinate 109,962 of JACOEM010000005.1, read as the reverse complement.
TCTGATTGGTCCGGCGCCGTCGAAATGATGGCGCAGGGCAGCCCGATCAGGGAGCTTGCGGATCTGGTATGGGCAAATGCCGTTGGAATGTCCGGATCGCCGCGCCGAGGTCAGGAGCCTTGAGGATCGCAGAGATCACTGCCACACCATCCGCCCCTGCCGCCATAATTTCGCCAACCGACTCAGCCGTAATGCCGCCGATCGCAAACATCGGCAGCGTGGTCAATGCGCGTCCGGCGCGTAATCCTTCCAGACCGACCACCGGGTCGTGATCGGCTTTTGTGGACGTGCTGAAAATCGGGCCGAATCCCACGTAGTCGGGCTGTGCGATGACGGCTTCGCGCACCTGAGCGGCATTGTGCGTCGAGAGCCCGATGATTTTTTCACGCCCCAGCAATTGTCTGGCGTAAACAATGGGAAGGTCTTCCTGCCCCAGATGTACCCCGTCCGCGTTCACGGCCATCGCCAGATCGCAGCGATCGTTGACGATCAAGAGGGCGCCGACGTCGGTTGCGGCCTGACGCAACGCGAGCGCCTTCGCATAGGCCTCTTTCATCGTGGCCTGTTTGTCCCGGTATTGAAAGAGCCGGACACCGTGCGCGGCGGCTTCACGCAGGAGATCGGGCAGCGGGCGATCCGGCCTGACCGTGGGGTCGAGTACGAGATAGAGCCCCTTCAGGAGCGATTGTCGGCTGGGCTGAGACGTGACGGGCTCCCTGTTTAGCAGGCCGTTGAAAAAGTCCGCTCGCGGCGTTCTCGCGTCGCTCCATGGTTCACCGCACGACAGGGGTACGATTCGCCACGTCGCTTGCTGCGGCCTTGCTGGACGGCCATGTTGAACGGCCTGCCGGTGATCCCCATGGATATATGCAATCTGTGTGTCGGCAAACCGTTAGGAGGACTGGCCGGCAAGAAAGCGGTCAAGGAATGTCGTGGAGACATGTCCCTTCTGGAAATCGGGATCGTTGAAAATTCTCCGATGGAGCGGGATCGTCGTCTTGATGCCTTCGATGACAAATTCATCGAGTGCGCGACGCATCCGTGCCATGGCTTCCTGGCGGTCACGTCCGTGCGTAATTAATTTGGCAATCAGGCTGTCGTAGTACGGGACGACCACGGCGTTCGGTTCCATCGCGGAGTCGACACGCACGCCAAAGCCACCAGGGGCGGAATATTTGGTGATCTGGCCTGGACAGGGCGTGAACTTTTCCGGGTCTTCGGCATTGATCCGGCACTCGAAGCTGTGACCGTTCAACTTGATGTCCGGCTGCTTGAACGAGAGGGGCATGCCTGAGGCGATCCGGATCTGTTCCTTCACGAGGTCGATCCCGGTCACCATTTCGGTGATGGGGTGCTCGACCTGGATGCGGGTGTTCACTTCCATGAAGAAGAAGTTCCGATCCTTATCCAGCAGAAACTCCACCGTCCCGACGTTGCAGTACCGAATGGCTTTCACGGCCTGGACGGCCACCCGGCCGATTTCGCGCCGTAAGCCTTCATCGATGGCCGGCGAAGGAGTTTCTTCCACCAGTTTTTGATGCCGTCGTTGGATCGAACAATCCCGCTCGCCGAGATGCACCACATGGCCGCGATTGTCCGCCACGATTTGTACTTCGATGTGCCGCGGTTCGAGGAAGTAGCGCTCGAGATAGACGCCGTCGTGACCGAAGGTGGATTTCGCTTCGGCTTGCGCCGCTTGAAATGCCCGTGCGAGTTCTTCCGGTTTGTTCACGACACGCATGCCCCGTCCGCCCCCTCCGGCGGAGGCCTTGATGATCACGGGGAAGCCGATAGTCTTGGCGGCCTCTTGGGCATCCTGTTCGCTTCGGAGTTCGCCGGGGCTGCCGGGGGTGACCGGGAGGCCCTTCTTGGCGACCACTTCCCGTGCCTTTGATTTGTCCCCCATCAGGGCGATGTTTTCGGAGGTCGGGCCGATGAATTTGACGCCGATCGATTCGCACACTTCTGCGAAGTGTGCGTTCTCGGACAGGAACCCGTAGCCGGGATGGATGGCATCGGCCCCGGTGACTTCGGCTGCGCTCAGCACGTTGGGGATATTGCGGTAACTGAGGGCGGCTTCCGGCGGGCCGACGCAGACATGTTCGTCCGCTGCCCGGACATGCAGGCTTGCGGCATCGGCTTCGGAGTGGATCGCAACGGTTTTGACGCCGAGCTCTTTACAGGCGCGAATCACCCGTAGGGCGATTTCTCCACGATTGGCAACCAACACTTTCTTAAACACAGGATACTCCGGAGCGGGTCACTGTTTGTGTCCGCCTGGTTTTACGGTTTGCTCTGCCACGGGTAAGACCTGACCCGGTTCCGTTGCATGATCCGGCATGTGTCGCCTGCCGTCGGACTCACATGCGTGAGGAACGTATCCCCGGACCGTCCCGCCATGAACCCGCTTGATCGCGTCGGCTAGGGCGTGGCGTTGGGGTCTATCAAGAAGAGAGGTTGTCCATACTCGACAGGCTTCGTACTCTCCGCCAGTATTTTCGTGATCCGTCCGTCGGCCTCGGACTCAATTTCGTTCATGAGCTTCATGGCTTCGACGATACAGAGCACCTGGCCCTTCCTCACGTAATCCCCCTCTTCCACATACGGGTCTGCATCGGGTGAGGGCGAGCGATAGAAGGTGCCGACGATGGGAGACGTGATCGTGACCTGGCCATCCGTTTCTGCGGGCGGACGGGTCTGCGCCGCCGGGGTCGTCCCGGTCGATGTTGACTGGTTCGTAACGGTCTCCACCGTCTGGGCCGTCGTCGTTCGAACCACCGGCTCATGCCGGATGCGGATACGGACTCCGCTGCGCTCGATTTCCAACTCGGTCAGATGGTTGCGCTTGAGCAGGTCAGCCAATTGTTGAATCTGCGCGGCCTGGTCCGGAGAGAGCAGTGTCTCAGCGGCCGTTGATCGAGGCGCAAAGGCGCTCGGCAGGACGATCGGCTTTCCGGCTCCCCGGCCTTTTCCTATCTTTTTACCTGATGAGCTCAACGCACGCGCTCCACAAATTCACGGGTTCTCGTATCGATGCGAATCGTTTCCCCGATTTCCAGGTAGAGCGGCACCTTGATCGTGGCGCCGGTCTCGACGATCACCGGCTTATTGCCGCCTGAGGCTGTGTCCCCGCGCACGCCCGGTTCACCGTCGACCACTTTGAGTTCAATGAAGTTCGGCAGCAGGACCGTAATCGGCCGGTGCTCGTAGATCAGGATCTTGGCGATCATGTTCTCTTTGAGCAGATCGGCGTTGCTTCCCAACTGGCTCTTCTCATAGGTCGACTGCTCATACGTCTCCGTATCCATGAACGTGTAGGAATCGTTCGTGGCATACAGGAACTGCATGTCGCATTCTTCGATCTGCGGGGTTTCGAATTTTTCTCCGGAACGAAAGGTTCTGTCGAGGACGTTGCCGGAGAGATAACTCTTCAGCTTCGTCCGGACGAATGCCCCGCCCTTGCCGGGTTTGACGTGCTGGAATTCCACGATATAAAAAGGTTGGCCTTCTACCATTAACGGGCTGCCGTTCCGAAACTCTGCGGTCGAAATCACAACAACTCTCCTTGGTACAACAAGTTCAACGGCGCGAAGCCGTGGGTTTATTCTTCGGGGCCGTCCGGGGGCGTGATGCCTTGCCTCCGGCCTCGAGGTGCGCGGCCAATGCGTCCAGCGCCAGTAGATAGCCGGTGGGACCGAATCCGGAAATCTGTCCCAAGGCGACGCCGGCGATGAAGGAGTGATGGCGAAACTCCTCCCGCTGATGGATGTTCGACAGATGCACTTCGACCGTCGGCAGGGCGACGGCGGCGATCGCATCGCGAATTGCGATGCTGGTATGGGTATACGCGGCCGGATTGATGATGATGCCGTCGAAATGGCCCCTGGCATTCTGAATCCAGGTGACCAGTTCCCCTTCTACATTCGTCTGTTTGGTCTGCACCGCGATCCCCCGCTCGCCTGCGCGACGGACAATCGACTTGTTGATGTCGGGCAAAGAGGCCTGTCCGTAGATGGATGGCTCTCGCGTTCCCAGGAGATTGAGATTGGGACCATGAAGCACTAGCAGCCGCAGCATGTGTCTGTCGCGCGCCCCCGTTGTCAGTAGGCTGCAATGGATAGAGATGCCAGCAGCGGCGGCATTCTAACAGGCTGCCAGGAGTGGGTCAAACGTTGTTCCGGGGGGCCGGGATGAAGGGGCATCCGGCGGAGGTGATGAGTCAGTGAACGCGTTGAGCGTGAATGGTTTGCAGCCAGGCTTCCAGTCGCGCGATCGCAGCTGCATGTTTCACGGCAGGCGGTTCAGAAAGCGGCTGGAGCGCGGTTTCGCAAACCGGTGCAGATGCCGGGGATGACGAGGATACGGCTGGTTCGGAAGCGGACGTGACGGGAGTCGCAACTTTTGCTGAGTCGGGTCTCGGCTCGGCACCGATGCGTTTCTTCTCGCGCTTCGCGGGCGGCGGAACGTCAGGGGTACCGGTGATGCTCCGTTTGATCGCGATCGCCTCGTCATCGAATGGATTGGCGTTCAGGATGGCGGTGCAGGACACCAACGCTGAGTCGGTGTTTCCTTCGGCCTGATAGAGCCTGGCGAGAATCCGGTGTGCGCGAAGATTGTCCGGGCGTTGTTTGACAACATCTTCAAGGATAGCCTTCGCTTTTACCGGCTGTCCCAATTGATCGTACACCCGCCCCAATGCCGCCATGGCGGTGACAAATCCCGGATACACCTTGAGGCCGTCTTCCAGCACGCCTGCCGCTTCTTGCCACATGCCGACTTTGATGTATTCGTCCGCGAGGGGGAGAAATTCTTTCGAGCGGGGGTCCTTGGCGACGGCTGTGGCCAGGCGGTCGATTTCGGCGGCGGTCGATGGATCGATACGCGATGAAGAAGCCACGCCCTACTCCTTGCGATGGGTCCCTGTTCCTGCGGCTGGCTTCGTCGACCTTCGGCCGGTCGGTAGGGTCAGGACCCGGTCCAAAATACGGTCTGCGACCTCACGCTTGGGCAACAGGGGGAGTTCCTCCGCGCGGCCGTCACGATCCAGGATGAACACGCGATTCGTGTCCGACCCGAAGCCCGATCCTGCTGCCGTCACGTCATTGGCGACCAGCAGGTCGACGCCCTTAGCTTGCAGCTTTTCCCGCGCATGGGCAAGCAGATCCTCAGTTTCCGCCGCAAACCCCACGAGCACCTGTGTCGTCCGGCGCTCGCCCAATTCCCTGAGAATATCGTCGGTCGGCGACAACTCCAGGCTGGTGACGGGACTCCGTCGCTTTTTGAGTTTCTGTGCAGCGGGTTGTGTCGGGCGAAAGTCCGCCACGGCGGCCGCCATGATGACGGTATCGCTCCAGGAAAACCGGCTGATGACAGCCTTGCGCATCTCCTCAGCCGTTGTCACTGGACATAACTCCACGCCGGCCGGCGGGGTCAGGGCCGTGGGGCCTGAGACCAGTAGGACCTCCGAGCCGCGTGCCTGCGCGGCTTGGGCGAGCGCATATCCCATCTTTCCGGAGGACCGGTTGGAAATGAACCGCACGGGGTCGATGGCTTCCTGCGTAGGGCCGGCGGAAATGAGCAGACGGCGACCGGACCAATCCCGACGCGGGTGGAGCGCGGCCTGGAGTGCCGAAAGGATTCGTGCTTCATCGGCCAGCCGTCCCTGCCCTGAACGGCCTGAGGCCAGCGGGCCCTCTTCTGGTTCGACGATGACTGCGCCGCGTGTTCGCAGCGTGGCCACGTGCTCCACGACGGTCGGGTGTTGCCACATATCCCCGTCCATGGCCGGCGCGAAAATCACGGGACATTGTGTAGTGAGGAGCATGGTCGAGAGGAGATCGTCGGCAAGCCCGAGCGCGGCTTTGGCCAGACAATTGGCTGTAGCCGGGGCAATCAGGATAGCCTGCGCCTGCTCCGGCAAGGAGAGGTGCAGCATTTCCTGGTGGGCTTCGAAGAGGTCGGTTGCCACGTGGGAACCGGACAACACCTCGAAGGTCAGCGGAGTCACGAAGCGGCAGGCTCCTGCCGTCATGACGACGTTCACCGTTGCGCCTTCGCGACGGAGCATGCGCAAGAGCCCGACGGCCTTATAAGCGGCAATACTCCCCGTGACGGCGAGTACAAGGCGGACACCGGTGAGTAAGGGGCCGGTGGTCTGCACGAAGCGGGGCTACTCCTCGCCCTCCGGCGCAGGGGCGGGCTTGACGGTGTCGTCGACGTAGACGCTCAATTCCTTCTTGATTTCCTTGGCGTCTTCTCCGGTCATCATGGCCAGGCGCTCCGTCTCCCCTTCCTTGACCCGCTTGGATTCTTTGATGGCCTCGCGGGCTTCCTGTCCGATCAGGAATTTGACCTTGTGCCGAAGGACTTCGTCGAGTGCGATGCTCGTTTCTTTCGTGTACTTCGATGCCGCCGCCATGCGCGCGCCCTGCACGAGTTGTTTCGCCCGCTGCGCGGCGACGATCACCAGCCGGTGGCGTGAATCAAACTCCCCGGTGGCGTATTCCGGTAACAAACTTAACATTTCACCCATGATGCAAGTGCTCCTTTGATGCGGGGGCCGAGGAGGAATTCCCCTGCTTGCCCTCTTTGTCGAGAATAAATTTTTCTTCCAACCACGTCATGTTCAGGCGTTTGGTTTTGATCCGTTCCGCCAGGAAAATGCTCTCGAGCTCTTTCAACGATTGCTTCAGGTCGTCGTTCCGGACGATGTAGTAGTACTCCCGGTAGCTCCAGACCTCTTCCTTGGCTTTCTGCAGGCGGCGTTGAATTTCGTCCGGCGAGTCCCCCGCTCTATTCTGAAGTCTCGTCCGCAGGGTGTCGAACGAGGGCGGCAGAATGAAAATGTACACGCCGTCTTCAAACTTTTTTTTCACCGAGCGCGCGCCCTGCACATCGATTTCGAGCAGCACGTCGATACCCTGTTCCATTTTCTCGGTCAGCATCTTGCGCGGCGTGCCGTACAAATTGCCATAGACATGCGCCCATTCGACGAATTCATTCCGATCGATCATCTGGCGGAAGGCCGGCTCATCGAGAAAATAGTAATCCTGTCCGTCCACCTCGCCCGGGCGCGGTTTGCGCGTGGTGTACGAGATCGAATGCCACAATCCTGGAACATTGGCCGTGATCTGTTTGCACAACGTCGTCTTCCCGCTCCCCGATGGAGCCGAAATGATAAACAAAATACCCCGCCGTACTTGAGGTGGTTTGTCGTTGGATGAAACGGGCGCGGTACTCATAGGGTGTTCGATGGCGGCACAGGGCCGACACTATTCGACATTCTGAACTTGTTCGCGCAATTTTTCCAGTTCGGCTTTCATCCGGACCACCAACGCGGCGATGTCGGCATCGTTGGCTTTTGAGCCGATAGTGTTCACTTCCCGCCCCATTTCCTGGAGGAGGAACTCCAAAGTCTTCCCCACCGATTCCTTACTGTGGAGGTGCTGGTCGAACTGTAGCATATGTGACTCAAGTCTGACCAATTCTTCTGAGATGTCCGAACGGTCGGCAAACACCGCCAGTTCCTGTTGGAGCCGGGCCGGATCCGGCAATTCGGCCTGCAACAGGGACTCAATGCGGCCTTTCATGCGCTCAAATGCATGCTTGGCCAGTACCGGAGCCTTTTCCGCCACGGTGGACTTGGCCTCCCGGATTGCATCCAGATGGAGAACCAGGTCTTTGGCGAGCGCCTCCCCTTCCCGTCGGCGCATCTTCTCAAGGTCTGTCAACGCCCCACCCAGTACCCGCAGCACGGTTTTCGTCAGTTGCCCGGCATCGACCGGCTCATCGGAAACGGACAGGATGTCCCGGAATCCTGCCAGCGTGGAGACATCCACCGCTCCGCGCAGCCCCAGCGTTTTCTGCAGCTTCTTGAGGGCCGCATGATACTGCTTGGCTAATGCCTGATCGATCTGCACGGTCTTCAGGCTGCCGCCTGCGGAATGGATCGAAACCGACACGTCGACTCGTCCGCGGAGGCAGCGTTGCTGGACGGTTTTTCGAACCTGGTCCTCCAGCTGCGCCAACGAGCGGGGCAGCCTGACTGCGACTTCGAGAAAGCGGTGATTGACCGAACGGATCTCCACGGTGACCCCGGCTTTCTGTGACGTGCCGTCCTTTTTTCCATATCCCGTCATGCTTCGAATCATCGTGCGACTTTCCCCTTCCAATGGCAATCGGCATAGATCGGACAGTGCCGACATTTCGGTGTGCGTGCCAGGCAGATGTAGCGGCCATGCAGCAGGAGCCGTTGCGATCCTTCCGTCCACTGGTCTGCCGGCAGTAAGCGTTGCAGATCCATTTCAATCTTTTCGGGATCCGTATGGCGGGTCAGGTCGAGCCGCCAGGCGACTCGTTTCACATGCGTATCGACCACGATGGCCGGCTTCTCGAATGCGTTGCCCAGGAGAACATTCGCGGTCTTTCGCCCTACTCCCGGTAGCGTGGTGAGTGCGTCCATCGTATCGGGAACCTCTCCGTGGAACTGCTCGACCACGGTCTTCGCACAGTGGATGAGGTTCCTGGCTTTCGTTTTGAAAAACCCGGTCGGCCGGATGAGGGCTTCCAATTCCGCGGGGTCGGCCGAAGCGTACTCGTGAGGTTGCTGATAGCGTCGGAAGAGATTCGGGGTGACCTGATTCACTCGCTGATCGGTGCATTGAGCCGACAGGATCGTGGCGACCAGCAACTCCCAGGGCGTGCGATGGTCGAGTTCGACTTTCATGGCCGGTGAGGTCGCGCGTAATGCGGTCAACATCCGTGCGAGGCGGCGTTTGGCCGTGACGCCGGCCGGTTGATCTGTTGTGGCGACTTTCATGATGCGGTGTAGTGGCGGCCAATTGTGCAGAGGTCAGGAGTGAGATGCAAGCGCCAGGTCCTGGGGTGGCTGGTCGAGATCTTCCTCCTGTCCCGGGAATGTCGGGACGGCGGGCAAGAGGGTTTCGAGGTGCGCGATCAACGGACGCAGCGTCTCACGGTTCGGCGCCGAGATTCCGATCGCGTGATACCGCTCGCAGAGGACGCCGGCTTCGTGTGCCGAGAGGCGGTCACACTTGTTCAGGACCATCACGCGGGGAATTATATCCAAGTTGAGCGATTGCAGGACGGTTTCGACGGCGGTGATTTGTTGATCGACGTTGGGGGCCGACGCATCGACCACATGCAGGAGCAGGTCGGCATCCCGCAATTCGTCCAGCGTGGTGCGGAAGGCCCCCACCAGATCTTTGGGGAGATCCCGGATGAACCCTACCGTATCAGTCACGATGACTTCGCGGTCATGAGGAAAACGAAGGCGGCGGCTTGTCGTGTCGAGGGTTTCAAAGAGCCGATCCTGGGCCGGGATCTGACTCTGGGTCAGGGAGTTGAGCAGCGTCGATTTGCCTGCATTGGTGTAGCCGACGATGGACAGGATCGGAAGCCCCTGGCGCACACGTCGGGATCGGCGTTGATCTTGATGGCGGGCCACGTCATCGATTTCCCGCTCCAAGTGCGCGATGCGATCGCGGATGCGGCGGCGATCGGTTTCCAGCTTGGTTTCACCGGGGCCGCGAGAACCGATTCCGCCTCCAAGTCGCGACAACGAGGTACCATGTCCGGACAGTCGCGGCAGGAGATACCGAAGCTGCGCCAGCTCCACTTGAACTTTGCCTTCGCGGGTATGGGCACGCCGGGCGAAAATATCCAGAATGAGTTGCGTGCGATCGATCACTTTGAGATCCGTCACCTCGGAAATGGCGCGGGCTTGCGCCGGGGCGAGATCCTGGTCGAAGATCACGAGGTCGGCTCCCTTCTGGAGCGCGCGCATCACCACCTCTTTCAGTTTGCCTTTTCCGAGCAAGTATCGCTCGAAGCCTTCGTGGGTGCGCTGGGCGATGCGATCCAGCACGCGGACCCCGGCGGATTCGGCCAGTTCATTCAGTTCTTCCAAATGCTCTTGCTGCTCGGCGTGACTCCTGGGAGCCGCGCTGACCAGAATGGCGGATTCGCTCCCTCCGGCGACGTCATGGGTGCTGTCCGCTCGCTGCAAATCGCTATCGAGCCCATGGAGGAAGATGTCCAGTTGAAGTTCGAGATCATGGAACGGAACCGGCTTCAGGAGTCGGCAGACTTCTCCCTGCTGATTGGGTGGGAGAAGATGCGCCAGATGCAGCCGGCTGGGTTCGCCCGTTTCGTCTACTCCCAGGACTCCGATCAGGTCCAATCTCAGGAGCGCCAGATGGGTCAAATCGTCCTGGCTCAACGGGTCATCGTGGAGATGTGTGCGAATCAACCGGAGACCGCGGAGGGCATGCGATCCGACTCTGAACTTCGCCAGCGATTCAAAGGTCGGCGCGCAACCGGCTCCCACGAGTACCTGTTCGATGACACCGCGGCGAGTGATCAGGAGGCCGATGGGACGTCGAATCTCCCGCGTCAACTGACTGGTCGTGCGCGCGAGCTCGGCCGTGAGAACGAGTGAGGGCGGCACACGTCGTCGATAGAGTCGCTCCAATGCCGCGAGGTGACTGGCTTTGAGGCCGGTGACGTGACCGTGAATGGTAGGGATGGTGGTGCTCCTTGATACTCGAAGGTTAGGATTTACGACGCATCGTTGCGCCGCCCGCCGCTGCCGGCAACGCATAGTTCGGCATCGCCTCGCACTCGAATGATGCCAGCCTGCCCTGCTCCAGTGCCCGCTGCCCTGCCGCCGCAATCATGGCCGCATTGTCTGTGCAGTATGAGAGTGCCGGGAGGCCCAATTCAATCCCCTCCTCGCCTGCCCTCTCCGCCAATCGTGCTCGCAGCCTGGAATTCGCTGAGACGCCGCCGACGACGGCGAGGGCTGAGACCCCTGCCTGTCGTACGGCCGCGAAAGTCTGGCGGACCAATACGTCCACGATCGCTTCCTGGTACCCGGCGGCCAGGTCGGCCTGTTGTCGGGTGATGGCTTGCTGATCCATGCGCTGGAGATGATAGAGCAAGGACGTTTTGAGACCGCTGAAGCTGAAATCCAGTTGGCCGGTTCTCACGCGCGATCGGGGAAATCGCACGGCCGTCGGACTGCCCTTTCTGGCCGCCGCGTCGATGAGCGGTCCACCCGGGTATCCGAGCCCGAGCATTTGCGCCCCCTTATCGAATGCTTCGCCTGCTGCATCGTCGATCGTTCGTCCCATCAAGTGGAAGCCGCCATCGTCCTTTGCGTGGAAGAGATGCGTGTGCCCGCCCGAGGCGATCAAGACTACGCAGGTCCTGGGGAATGACGGGCGGTCGATCCAGGCTGAAGCGATGTGGCCTTCGAGGTGACTCACGCCGACCAGTGGAATGCCCAGCGCGTAGGCTAAGGACTTGGCATAACTGATCCCCACCAGCAGGGCGCCGGCCAGGCCTGGACCTTGGGTGACGGCGATGGCGCCGAGATCCTGCCAGGTGAGGCCCGCTGCGTCCAGAGCCCGACGTGTGACGTGATCCACATTCTGAATATGAGCACGCGAGGCTAATTCAGGCACCACCCCGCCGAACCGTTCATGGACGGTTTGCTGGGAAGAAATCACGTTGGCCAGGACATGCCCTTCACCGTCGAGCACCGCTGCGGCAGTCTCGTCGCAGGACGTTTCAATGCCGAGAATCGTCGTGGATGCAGGAGGCTTCATCGGGAAAACCGCCGACAGGGTGACGGCGTGTGAACCTGGTTATGCATGGGCGCGCCATTCCACGGGGCGAGATCAGGCGCAGTGGACGCGCACTGTGACGGGTGCTGCTCGTAAGGAAATTTGGTCAACAACTGATCCTGCCGTAAAATGGGACAACCCCCGGATCCGGTTGCGGACCGCGGGGGTTGCCGGGTGGTCTCTAGGATCTCAACGAAGAGTCGATCCTCTCGTCACGTTCTCCGCTCGCGCTAGACGCCTGCCATCGCTTCTTGCTCGATGAAGGCCGGCGCGCCGTCGCGCAGTACGACTTTGATCTTCCTGTTCTCCTTGAAGCGACCCTTGATGAGTTCTTCAGACAGGGGATCGCCGATGGCTCGTTGGATGATACGACGCATCGGGCGCGCACCGTAGAGCGGTTCGTATCCTTCCTTGATGAGCCACTGCTTCACTTCGTCGTCCACCTCGATGCTGACGCTCTTGTCGATCAGGCGGAGATTCAGCTCGTGCAGCAGGATATCCAGGATGTGGATCAAGTGTTCCTTCTCCAGGGAATGGAAGATCACGATTTCGTCGATCCGGTTCAAGAACTCCGGACTGAACGAACGCTTGAGTTCTCCCATCACGTCTTCCTTACGACGCAAGGCCTGTCCGCCCTTTTCATCATTCTGGAATCCGAGCGACACGCCTTTTTGGATCATCTTCGTGCCGATGTTCGAGGTCATGATCACGACCGTGTTCTTGAAGTCGACTTTTCGGCCCAGGCTGTCCGTGAGAACACCGTCGTCGAGCACCTGCAGCAGGACGTTGAACACATCCGGATGCGCTTTCTCGATTTCGTCGAACAACACGACCGAATAGGGACGGCGTCGAACCTTTTCAGTGAGCTGTCCGCCTTCCTCGTAGCCGACGTATCCGGGAGGGGCTCCGAAGAGGCGCGAACTCGTAAACTTTTCCTGATACTCGGACATATCGATCCGGATCAGCGCGTCTTCGCTGTTGAAGAGGAACTCCGCCAGCGTCCTCGCCAATTCCGTCTTTCCGACACCGGTCGGGCCGAGGAAAATGAAGGACCCGATGGGTTTCTTCGCTTCCTTGAGACCCGCTCTGGATCGACGAATGGCACGCGCCACCGCCGAAATAGCCTCGTTCTGTCCGATGACCCGCTTGTGGAGGAATTCTTCCATGCGGAGCAGTTTATTGGATTCTTCTTCTTCCAACTTAAAGAGCGGAATGCCGGTCATCTTCGACACGACATAGGCGACCTCTTCCTTGCCGATGGTCGGCTTGTGTTTCTCCTGATTCTTTTTCCACTCCCGCTTGGACTCATCGAGGAGCTTTCGCAGACGCTCTTCTTCTTCGCGATGGCGGACGGCTTCCTCGAAGTTTTGCATTGAGATCGCCAGCTCTTTATCGCGAGAAATTTTCTTGAGCTCCTGCTCCAGCGCTTTGAGTTCAGTCGGCAGCGCGTAGGTCTGCAACTTCGCCCGCGATCCGGTTTCGTCGATCAGATCGATCGCCTTGTCCGGCAGGAACCGGTCGGTAATATAACGATCCGCTAACTTAACGGCCTCCACGATAGCGTCTTCCGTAATTTCCACCCCATGGTGTTCCTCGTACCGGTCCCGCAAACCCTGGATGATCCGCACCGTTTCATCCGTGCTGGGCGGCTGTACGTGAATGGGTTGGAAGCGACGTTTGAGCGCGCCGTCCTTCTCGATGTGTTTACGGTATTCGTCGAGCGTCGTGGCGCCGATGCATTGAATCTCACCGCGGGACAACGCCGGCTTGAGCATGTTGGAGGCATCGATCGAGCCTTCTGCCGCCCCTGCCCCGACCAACGTATGCAATTCGTCGATGAAGATAATGATGTTCCCGGCCTGCACGATCTCCTTCATCACGACCTTGAGTCGCTCTTCAAACTGGCCGCGGTATTTCGTGCCGGCCACCAGCGAGCCCAGGTCGAGTGCGATAACGCGACGGGACAGCAAATTGTCCGGGACTTCCGACGCGATGATACGCTGTGCGAGTCCTTCGACGATGGCTGTCTTTCCCACGCCGGATTCGCCGATGAGCACCGGATTGTTTTTCGATCGGCGGCTGAGAATCTGCAGGACGCGCTCGATTTCATCCGCGCGACCGATAACCGGGTCCAACTGCCCCTCTTGGGCCAGCTGGGTCAGGTCGCGCCCGAACTCGTCGAGTGCCGGTGTGTTGCTCTTGCGATCCCGCTCGCGCGGGGCAGACTTACGCAGGAAGGTCACAGTGAGTTGCCGGGCGGTGAGGAGGTTGGCGCCCAGACTCCGGAGAATCTTTCCGCCGATGCCTTCTTCCTCCCGAAGGAGACCCAGCAGCAGATGTTCGCTGCCGATGTGGTTATGACCGAGTAAGCGGGCTTCTTCCACCCCGTACTCGATGACTTTCTTGACCCGCGGGCTGAAAGGAATTTCCCCGAAGGTCATCGTTGTGCCCCCGCCCGGGAGATTCCGCTCGATTTCAAGCCGAATCTGCTCGGTGGAAAGCCCCATTTTCTTGAGGATCATCAGCGCAATCCCATCCGTCTCGCGAAGGATGGCCAACACCAGGTGCTCGGTGCCCAGGTAATCGTTCTGATGGCGCTCGGCTTCTTCACGTGCCAGGATGATGATCTTGCGACCCTTGTCCGTGAACCGTTCGAACATCCCGCCTCCTTATGGTGATGGGGTCTGTAAGAGAAGCCTTAGCTGAGTGAATTGATGCAATTCAAAGGCTCGAAAATACTGATGATGTGATTCTAACTACCACAATATGGGGTGTCAAGGTATTGAGCGAATCGCGAACGGCGCGCTACGACTGGTGAATCGCATGTGTACGCGACTGGGTTTTGTCGAGTACTGTCGCTCGGTTGTTTGACAGTCAAAGAATCATCCCGATACAATCCCGCACCTTTCGACCCGCACCTCATCTCAGCGCATCGCGGTCCTACTTATGAAAAGCAAAAGCATCGGAATTCTGACGAAACCCAAATTTCCGGAAGTGAAAAGCACCGTGCAGGCCGTGGTCACTTGGCTTCGTTCCCGGAACATCGACGTGCTCTTGGATACGACCGCCACGACTTTGCTTGGCGAGCAAGGCGGGTTTCAAAAGCCACAGCTCGCCAGCAAGGCCGATGTCCTGCTTGTGTTGGGGGGCGACGGCACGATGCTCAATGCGGCGCGATTGGCCGGCGAGCGCGGCATTCCGATTCTCGGTGTGAATATGGGCGGCCTTGGATTCTTGACCGAAGTTGTCTTGGAGAATTTATACCCGTCGCTTGAGCGGGTATTCGCCAACGACTTCGTGCTCGACGAGCGACTGATGTTGAAGACGCACGTGCACCGGCACGGCGAAACGGTCGCCCGCGGAGTCGTCTTAAACGATGTCGTCATCAGCAAAGGCACGCTCGCGCGGATGATCGAACTCAAGATCTCGATTCAGGGGCAGTTCGTCACGAACCTGCGCGGAGACGGGTTGATCATCAGCACGCCGACGGGATCGACCGCGTACTCGCTGTCAGCCGGCGGTCCTATCATCAGCCCGGCGGTTCCGTCATTGATCCTGACGCCGATCTGCCCCCACACACTCACGCATCGACCGCTGATTGTGCCCGCCACTGCAGAAATCGAAGTGGCTTTGACCAGTAAGGATGATGGGGCGATGGCGACACTCGACGGCCAGGTGGGAGTCGCGTTGACCCAGGGCGACACGGTGGAGATCCGGGCTTTCGAGCACATGACCAGACTGATCCGTTTCCCGGAAAGTAGCTATTATGAGGTGCTGCGGGAAAAGCTGAAATGGGGCGACGGGTAAGGAATGTCGAGTGGGGCGCGGCTAGCCGCGCCCCCGTTCGATGTGGGCCAACATGTCGGCGTTCGATGCAAACTTAAACTCCCCGATCGCGTCGGGAGAGGCGGCATGCGCTTTCTCCACTGCATCCAGCACCTTGAGTCCTTCGAGGTCCACCGGCCGGCTCTTTCGCTCCTTGAGGATGGTGTGAAGTTTCGCGAGCACTCCATCCATCGTTCCCCGTGAGCGTGTCGTTTGAGTCGCCAGGTAGCGGGTGATTACTTCCGCGCACCAGTCCCCGTCCCGCTTGGCGATACCCACCAGACCTTCGCTGGCTTTGCGGGCCCATCCGGCGAGAAAGACGCCTTCAACGATCTGTCCTGATTTCTCGTCATACGCTTGAAAGAGGGAATCGTCCGGATCGTTTCCGGTCTTGTTCGGGTTGGTGACGTAGACGCCGTTCTTATAGGGGAGCCCCACGGTTTCATCCACCCGGTCGCCCACGGCGAACACCACGCTGTCGACCGGAAACTCGTACAATTGTTTGAGTCCGACGGCGGCAGTGTCGTCCCCTTTCGGCTCCAGCTTATTTTCTTCCATCTCAAGCGCGCGGACGCGATTGTTGGCGTCGACCAGCACACGTTTAGGAGAGGCGAGAAAGCGAAATCCCATCTTGGAGGGGCTGCCCGTCGGTTCACACTTGGTGAATTCTGAGGTCATGCTCGCCAGCACTTCGTCGGCATTCTGACCGACTGCGGCCAGCCGGTCCTTGATGCGGGCGAACTCTGTGGCGATGCCGTCCTGATCCATGTTGGTGCAGACGGCCCGGATTTCTTTCGGGTTGTATTTGCGCTCGACCGGCCCCCGGCGGGCAATGGCGGTGACGCGCTCCACCTTCTTATACTTGATCAACCAGTGGGCGATGTCGACCATGACGTCGCCGACGCCGATGATGGCGACATGTTTTCCCATGTCGAACGGACGGTCGCCGAAGCCAGGCAGGCGGTTGAAGTGGTAGACCACGTCCTTGGCGTGAAATACGCCCTTGGCGGAATCTCCTTCGACCCCAATGGCTTTGGTCCCCTGCGCGCCGATCGAAAAGGCGACGGCGCTGGCACCCAATCCGCGCAAATCTTCAACCGTGAGGTCCTTCCCCTGCCCGACGGAGACGTTGCCGAAGTAGTGGACATTGGGCTGCTCGAGCATCTCCCAATATTGCTTCTTCAACCCGCCGCGCAGCTTGAGCTTACTGGGGAAGATCCCGTACTCGGCCAATCCGCCGAACTTGATGTCGCGATTGAGAATGATGACCTCGTGGCCTGCATCCGCCATCTTCTTGGCCAGGGCCATTCCAGCCGGGCCTGCGCCCACGACGATGACGACATGCCCGCTTGTCTCAGAACCGGTTGCGCTCATTATCTACCCTTCAATCTATATCGAAAGTGAATTATTAATGACGAAGACCGTCGAACGGTCGAAAGTTTAAAAATTTTGCGCACGTTAGCACAGGGTTCCTCGGGCTGTCAAAATCGCCGACCGCCCCGGTGAACCACCCTCTGGCGGATTGTCACGCCCGATGAGCCGGTCCGGCAGTCGCCTACCCGCCTGCACTGCCGACCGGTCCGCCGGCTTGCGTCATGCGCCATGGATCGAGGAGCTGGCTGAGTCGTTTTTCCGGTAACACGTTTTGTTCACGAGCCACCTCCCTGACGGTCTTGCCGGACTTATAGGCATCCTTGGCAAGTTTTGCGGCCGCCTCGTAGCCGATCACCGGGGCGAGCGCGGTGCACATGGCGAGACTTTCCTCGATCAAGCTCTTGCAGCGTTCCTCGTTGGCCTTGATGCCTTCGATGCATTTCACCGCAAAGTTTGTCGAGGCCGTTGCCAGCAGCTCGATGGATTGCAGCAGGTTGTAGGCCATCACCGGCAGCATCACGATCAACTCGAAATTAGCCGCCTGGCCTCCCACGGTGATCGTGACGTCATTGCCGATCACTTGGGCGCAGACCATGGTGACGGATTCCGCAATGACCGGATTGACTTTGCCCGGCATGATGGAGGAGCCAGGCTGGGTTTCCGGAAGATTGATCTCGCCGAGTCCGCAGCGCGGACCTGACCCGAGCCAGCGAATGTCGTTGGCGATCTTCATCAAGCTGACCGCCAGGGTGCGCAATTCCCCGCTGGCCTCGACCAATGAGTCCTGGGCGGACTGTCCTTCGAAGTGGTTGACGGCTTCCTTGAAAGCGCAGCCCGTTTCCTTCGAAATGATGGCCATGACCTTGCCGGCGAATTTCGGATGGCAATTGAGTCCGGTGCCGACGGCGGTGCCTCCCAGGGCTACTTCGCTGAGGGCCGCCTGAGCCCGCTTCATCCGTGCGATGCCCAGCTCGATCTGTCTGGCATAGCCGCCGAATTCCTGTCCCAACCGGACCGGCGTTGCATCCTGCAAGTGGGTCCGGCCGATCTTGACGATCTTATCGAACTCGCGGGCTTTGCCGTTGAGCGCCTTCTGCAGCCGGGTGAGCGCGGGAATCAATTGCCGTTGGATCGTTTCCGAGGCTGCAATGTGGATGGCGGTCGGAACCACGTCGTTGCTGGATTGGCCCAGGTTCACATGGTCGTTCGGGTGCACCAGTTTGCTGCCTCTGGCGCCGCCGAGCAGTTCCGTGGCCCGGTTGGAGATGACTTCGTTGGTGTTCATATTGGTCGAGGTGCCGGAGCCGGTTTGGAAAATATCGACCGGGAATTCGGCATCCAGGCGCCCCTCCACCACTTCGGTGGCGGCCCGAACGATGGCGTCGGCCGGTTTCTTGTCGAGCAGTTTCAACGAGTGGTTCACCGAGGCGGCGGCGCGTTTGATGAGTCCCATGGCCCGGATCATGGCGCGGGGAATACGAAGCGAACTGATCGGGAAGTTCTCGATCGCGCGGGCGGTCTGGACCCCATAATAGGCATTGGAGGGAACCGGCAGTTCTCCCATCGTGTCGCGCTCCATGCGCGTGGAGGTGGTCATGGATGCGGCGGTGCCGGTTGTGCGCGAAGCTTTCTTCATCGTCGGGTCTCCTCGATTACCTGGCGGTTGACGTGCTGGAGCCGCGCATCTTAAACGGTCCCCGTGCGGAAGCACAAGCATGGCTGCGTCCGGGAGTGGAAATTGCGCTCACCTGTCCGTGAACCAAGCGGCCCGGGCCGACGGTGAGGCGGTGAGATGGTGATGCGATGGCAGGCGGGATGGTGAAAAAGAAAAGGCCCGCCGGGGGCGGGCCTTCCTTCTCATGGTATCGGATCTCGTTAGGAGATCTTGACGTCGATCTGTTTCGGTTTCGCCTTCTCCGATTTCGGGAGATGCAGGTGCAGAACACCATCCGCATACTCTGCCCTCACCTTGCTCTCGTCGACCGAATCGGGAAGGGTGAAGCTCCGTACAAACCGACCGTAGGACCGTTCGATACGATGGTACTTCTTGCCCTTTTCTTCCTTTTCCTGTTTCCGTTCACCCTGAATGGTGAGGACCGCATCTTCGACCGTGACCTTCACATCTTCCTTTTTCACCTCCGGAAGCTCAGCCTTAATGGCATACTCGCTTTCGGTTTCGCTGATGTCGACGGTCGGGGTCCAGTCGGCAACGGTCATGACTTCCTTCCCCTGCCCGGTAGGCGTACCGGTTGAGGGTCGTGCAATCATCCGGTTCAACCGGTCGGACATCTCCTCCAATTCCCTGAACGGATCCCATCGTACAATCGCCATGGTGGAACCTCCTTGTGTGGATGTGTTGACGCCGTTCACTTGGAACATCCTACGTACTAGAAAGGAGGTAATATCCACGCTGCTGAAGTCAAGGCCCGGGCCGGAAGAGTTAAAGTCGGCGACGGGGTCTTGACATTGGGACCCCCGGCATTATTTAGTAGCCCCCTTCACACAGGGAGGCGATGACCATGCTGGAATACATGTCTTATGCGCTGCTCGGCGGTATCATGTTTGTGACATCGATTGTCTTGTGGTGGTTCATCGGTCGCACGGAGTAACCGTCACTCCACTACCGCTTGTCGATCGGCACATAGTGCCGGTCATGTTCGCCGGAATAGATCTGGTCGGGCCGATAGAGTTTGTTCTCCCGTAATTGCTCCAGCCAATGCGCCAGCCACCCGCTCACTCGCGCCATGGCGAACAGCGGCGTAAAGAGATCCACCTCGATGCCCATCTTGTCGTAGATGATACCGGAGTAAAAGTCGACGTTCGGGTAAATCCCTTTGTCCGTCAGTCGCTCACCCGCGAGTTGCTCCACCGCCACCGCCACTTCATACAGCGGAGACGTTCCACAGACGTTGAAGAGACGCATGCAGAGGTCCTGCAGCACGGTCGCGCGCGGATCTTTCACCTTATAGACCCGGTGCCCGAACCCCATGAGTTTGTGTTTCCCTTCCAGCCTGGCTTCGACTGCCGCGCGGGCTTGAGCCGGGGTGCCGATTTCTCTCAGCATCATCACGACCTCTTCATTCGCGCCGCCGTGCAGCGGGCCCTTCAGCGCGCCGATCGAGGAGGCCACTACGGTATACGGGTCGGCCAGGGTGGAAGCCGTCACCATGCCGGCAAAGGTCGAGGCGTTCATGGTGTGTTCGGCGTGCAGAATCAGGCAGTCGTCGAAGACTTCGCTCCACAGCGGATGCGGAACGGTTTCGGTCAGCATATAGAGAAAGTTATCGGAAAACGGCAAATCGTCCCGCGGCGGGATGTACTCGTCTCCGCGTCTCAGGCGCGCCCAGGCGGCTACGATGGTGGGGAGTTTGGCGATCAGTCGGACTGCCGACCAGTAGTTGTTGGCCACGTCCTTCACATTGCGGCCCGGGTAGAACATGCCGAGTGCCGCGACGGCCGCCTGCAACGCATCCATGGGGTGCCCATGCTCGGGCATCACCTTCAATAGATCGACGATGCGAAATTTGATGCGCCGGTGATGCGTGACGTCATCCACCCATTGTGTGAGCTCAGGCGCAGTCGGCAATCGACCGAACAGCAGCAGATAACTCGTTTCGAGAAACGACGAGTGCTGGCAGAGTTCCTCAACGCGGATGCCGCGATATTCAAGTACTCCTCGCGTTCCATCGACATCGCTGATCGCTGATTTTGCGGCAGGAACACCGGCAAGCCCCGGCATGAAGTCGTGCGGCATAGTCTCCCTCTCCTCTCTTCAACAACACGAATGATGACCCACCACGTATGCATCCGGCGCCTGGAGATGTCCTCCCGCGTGCCGCTGCTTCGACGCCACTGTCCACACACGTGCCTGGCTGAGCTTACCATGATCCACGGTGCCGACTCAGCTCTCACCTTGAATTGGTGCGGCCCGCTTGGCATACTCACTGAACGACGTGTGACTCGTTGTGAGGCATTGAGTGAGCGGTGTGACACGGATCCTTATCCTACTCGGGCTTCTGGTGTTGGGCGTGGCCTTGTTCATGCTCGGGCGCGATGAACGACCGGCAGCCTCTCCGGTTGAACCACGCATCGGGCGCAGCACCTTGAGTCACGGCGGACCCGGCGCCGGATCGATCCCGGTCGCGCCCGCAGAAGCCCCGTCCGCTGATCGCCGGATCCCTTCCAATCAGTCTCCGTACGCAACCACGAGGTGAGGCATGAGCTGGTTCCGCTTGCGGACGTGGGGAATTGTGACATCGCTGACACTGAGTCTGTTCGTCCCGGTCTGGGCCGATGACGACACGGTCGTGTTTGCCGTCGTCAGCGATGTGCCGAAAGACAGGTCGCGCGTGTCGGCCAAGGCGCTGCTTGATGGCGCCGTCTCCGACTTGAAACTTCTGCCCGGAGAATTGATCCTCGGGAATCCCGTCTGGCGCACGCTGGAAGTCTGTCATGCCCTTAAGCTTGAAGGGATGAAGATGGGAGACGGATTCAAAGTCACCTCGGCACGGGTGCTCGATGCCAGTATGCTGCCGATGGCGCTGCAGGGGTATGCCGGGGATTGCTTGATTAAAAAAGCGGTGGAAATTGCCCCGTTGGCAGACTAGTTACGATGCGGAAAAAATCCGCCAGCGGCGTTCTCGACATCCGTAAAACGTGAAGCGCATCTCGTCGGGAACTGCAATGGGGCTGAAACGAAAGACGATCGAGGTTTCACGAACGACGGACCAGGAGGACGGACTTTTTGCGCATCCCGGGAGGTGGTCGTTAGGATGCGCAGTCGGGACAGACGGTCGGTTCTTCGTCGGCGTCGCATTCGTCGGCCGTGAGCGGAAAGAATTGCTCGCACTGGCGGCAGGTGCGGATTTCGAAGTATGCCACCCCTTGCTCGTCGATCTCGGTGGGGAGCAGGAGTTCAAAGGGATCATAGCCTAGCTTGACCTCGTCATCGAAGCGAATGATGGCCAGGCGATCATTGAACACTTCAAAGGTGGCTTCCTTGCCTTTCCGCTCCAGCCGGTGCCCGACGACAAACACCGGCTGCCCCTTGCGTTTGGTGCGCAGATCTTTCAGGGTGCGTTGCGTCGCTGACGCACAGGAAAATTTGCCGGCCTGATCGCTGGTGTCGGTTCCGAAAATCGGCATAGGTCAACAGTATCGCTCTAGGGTGAAGTCTCGTGTGTCCATGTAACACAGGTCAAAAATTTGCGTCAAGAGAACCTACGAAGAAGGAGCAAGGCTGAAAGCATGGCGGAGATCACAATCTATCAGAAACCCACCTGTTCGACGTGTCGCGAGGCCGTGCGGATCGTGCGCGAGAGCGGCCAACCGTTCAAGGCGATCAATTATTATGAGCAACCGTTCACAAAGAGCCAACTCAAAGGCCTGCTCCAGAAAGCCGGACTAACGGCTCGCGAGGTCCTGCGCACGAAAGAAGATCTCTACAAGTCGCTGAAGCTGGCCGACCCGGCAATGAGCGAGGACCATCTGCTCGACCTGATGGTCCTGCATCCGGATTTGATTCAACGTCCGCTCGTCGAAAAGGGCGATAAGGCCATGCTGGCGCGCCCGGCCGACACGATCACCAAGATGCTCTGATCTTCTCAGAAACGTGGGAGCCTGGCGCTGCCGCAGACGCTCCTGCAGCGGCGCCGGGTCGACATCAGGGAGGGCCGGGCCTATGTTTGCATTCAGTTCCGTTGATCGCGTGTCGTTGCTCGGGAGGATTCTGCAGCGGCTCAACCTTCGCTTTCCGTCTCTCTTTGTGCTGTTCGCCGTCCTTACCCTGGCGGACATCATTGTGCCGGACGTGATCCCGCTGGCCGACGAAATCGGTCTGGCCCTGCTGACGTTGTTGTTGGGATTGTGGAAAGAGCGTCGGACTCAGAGCCGCGCTCAGACCGCAGGAAGGGCGACGCGGTAGACGGGGGAGGTTACGCGTGATCGAGATGGCCGAAGCGGAGCTTGCCGAGTTGCGGGTCGATCCACACCTTCAGGTCCCCGGATAGAACGCTGAGGAGTGTTTCTCCGACCAGTTGCCGTCGCCAGCCCCGTAACACGGGGATGTCCATTTCTTCCACTGGTGACGCCCGTTCGACCAGGGCCTGCAAGTCACCGGTGGTGGCGATCAGCGTGGGGGCGATGTTCTCCACAGAGGCACGGGACTTCAGCACAGCCTGCAGCAGCTCCAGCACGCCGGTGGATTCGGGATCCGGCTTGCGATCGCGTGGGACCTCGGGCCATTCGGATTCCGGTCGCGCCAGCGCCTGCTGCATGGTGGCGAGCAGCGCCTGCCCGTTCCGTTCGACTTCCGACGAATACATTCCCCGCATGCCGCGCAATTGATCCAGCGTGCGCGGCGTTTGACGGGCCAGCTGCACCAGCACCTCGTCACGCATCACTCGTCCCCGCGGGACGTTGCGCCGCCGGGCCTCCCCTTCACGCCAGGCCGCCAAGTCGCGCAGGACACCGGCCGCGCGTGGTTTGAGGCTGTCCCATCCACGGATGCGTTGATACCGCTCCTGGGGGTCCCGCGCCTGTGCGCCAAGAGAGACTTCCAAACGGGCGAATTCCTCATCCACCCATTCCGCGCGACCCATCACGGATAATTTCTGCCGGAGATGCCGGTGCACCGGGAGCAGGAAGGTCACGTCGTCCAGGGCATAGACCAGCTGCTCGCGGCTCAGCGGCCGCTGGCTCCAATTCGTAAATGTATGGGCCTTGTCGAGTTTCACGCCCTGGACGCGCTGGACCAGGTTGGCATAGGCGGTCTGCGCGCCGTACCCGACCATGGCGGCGGCGATCTGTGTATCGAAAAAGGGCTTCGGCAGACGCCCGGCATGGTGTGCGAACAGTTCCAGGTCCTGCCGTCCCGCATGCAGCACCTTTTCGATGCGGGCATCGCAGACAAGCTCCCAGAATCGGGCCATCGGCGCGGTCTCTTGCACGGCGGGAAAGTCGATAACCGCGGCCACCCCTTCCGCCGCGACCTGAATCAACTCCAGGCGGGGGATGAAATGCTCCTCCCCCATAAACTCGGTATCGATGGCAATGACCGAACTGTTGAGGAGTTGATCACAGAGGGCATCGAGGGCATCGTCGGAGGTAATGAAGGTCTGATCCGGTTCCAGTGTGGCCATGGGTTACTCAGTGGGACGATATTCCGCCCCGCGTGAAATCGGCGGTTCGGTGTTGCTCAGGCTCAAGTACTCTTTGAGGAATTGATAGGCTTCGAGGATGCGCCGGAGCTCTGGTTCTGAACTGCGGTCGCCGTTGCGCGCATCGGGGTGCAATTCTTTGGCACGTTGACGGAAGGAGGTGGTCACATCGGCGAGCGGAGTGCCGAACTCGAGACCCAGAATCTGGTAGGCATCGTACGCATTGGTGACTTCATTGGTCGCGCCGGTGGGACTTCCCTCCCCTCCCGCGGCCTTGAGGAAGTCGGCCAGATTGATTTTGCGGCGCCGGCGGCGAGGACGTTCCCGCACTTCGCTGTCGAGTTCGTCCCAGCGGTCTTCGACGAACTCCAATCGCGACTCCAGCCGAATGGCGCCCGAGACATCCTTCACGAGATCCAATTCGTCTTCGATCTGCTGCAGCGACCGTTCGACTTCTTCGAGCCCAGGTTCGATGCGGAAGTAACTGTCGACCCGTTCCTGCATCATGAAATCGACGGCAAACTCCATGCTGTCGACATTCTTGGCGCGCAACATACCGATGCGCCGTCGCATGCCTCGCTGATATTTAAACAGGCGATTGGTTGAAAAGGCCACAAATCCTCGTTGGGCGCGAACCTCCAGGGTTCCGGCAAGGTCGTGGGCATCTTAGCACAACCGTTTGCGCTTCGATAAGAGCAGAGCATCCTGCCAGGAAAGGGATCAGCCTACAGACACCAGAACCCGAGCGCAGCGAGAATGGTGGGTGGCAACGCACCCAGGAAGAGTCCCAGCGGATTGATGGACTCATCCTCGAAGTGGCCGCGAAGCATGGCCACGCCGGCCGGGTTCGGCGCATTGGCGATGATAGTCAGGCCGCCGCCCGTGACTGCGCCGGCCACCAGCGCGTATTTAAATCCATCCGACAACCCTTCCACAAGCGACCCGAGATAGGTCAGCGCCGCATTGTCGGTGAAGGCCGTGAGGAGAGTCGCCCCGAAAAACACTGCATCGTTGCTCATGCTCAGCAGGACCGGTTGCAACCACCACTGCTGCTGCCCGCCCATCACGACCAGGCCTGCCAAAAAGAATCCCACCAGTAAGCCCTCGCGCAGGATCAAACGATCCTGATGTCGTTCGTAAGCCTGGGCGACACCCAGGAAGAACAGAAAAACTCCCAGGAACATCACCGGGTGATGGGCGAAGAGCACCACTATGCCAAGAAACACCAGGTGCAGCACGACCATCGTGAAGGGCACCCTGCCATGTGCCGTTTCACGGCCCTCTGCAGAGATTCGACAGAGCTCCCTACGGAACAGCAGTGCCGCAGCCAGCGCATTGACGACCACCACGACTGCGGCTTTCCATCCAAAGTTTCCCATCATGAACGGGAAGTCCCAGTGCCAGGTGCCGGCCACCATTAAGACCGGAGGCGCGGCAAACGGTGTGAGTGTCCCGCCGATCGAAACATTCACGAACAGCACTCCCAGGGTGGCATACCTCAAGGGTTTCGACAGGCCGTGCTGAAAAAACCGGTCGCGCAGCATCAGGGCGGCCAGGGTCATCGCTGCCGGTTCGGTGATGAACGACCCCAGCAACGGCACCAGTGTCAGAATGGTGAAATAGGCGCTCAGATTGTGCGGCAGCGGGAGGGCCTTGCTGAGCAGCCGCACTCCGCTCGTGGCGGCATGCAGAATCGGGCGCGTGCCCGCGATGACCATGATGGCGAAGACGAACAGCGGTTCCGTGAAGTTGCGTGAGTCGAGGTACTGTGTGGCGGCCGCCGGCCCATCCGTGACGAACATGACGGCGATGAGGACGAGCGCCCAGAAGCCGAAGACGACTTCGACTTCCCCCAGCAAGTGCCACAGCCCGGCATGCGCCGGTCTTGTATGGGCCAGGTGCTCAAAAAATGCGGTGGAAAAGGTATGCAGGATCGCGACGACGAACAGAGCGGTCCCGATCATTTCGATTGTGGTTGGCGTCACGGTGATTTTTCAGGGCGGTCGCGGCGAACCCCGACGAGGGATGACGCACGGACGAACCGGTTCATCAGAATATGTGCGTACTGTACATGGGGTGGGAGGACTACGCCAAGCAAGAAAAGAAACGGGAGGGAGATGACGGTTGCACGGTCAGCGGAGGTCGTCGTCGATCCGGATACGGCGGCGGGCCACGCCGGTTGCGCGTGCAGCCGCGGCCACTGCCTTCGCGACGCGCGGCACCACGTCGCGATCGAACACGCTGGGGATGATGTAGTCCTCCGACAGGGCTTCGGCCGGCACACAACCGGCAATAGCCTCGGCCGCCGCCAGCTTCATGGCTTCGTTGATCTCGCTGGCTTGCACGTCGAGCGCCCCGCGGAAAATTCCGGGAAACGACAGGGCGTTGTTGATCTGGTTGGGAAAGTCCGACCGTCCGGTGGCAAAGATCCGTGAGGCCTCATCGCCCACCTTCGGTTCGATCTCCGGATCGGGGTTGGCCATCGCGAAGACGATCCGGTCCTGATTCATCCGTTCGAGATCCTCCCGGTTCAGCACATTGCCCACGGAGAGCCCGATGAACACGTCGGCGCCCTTCAAGGCATCGTGGAGCGTCCCGCGCGGCTGATCCCGACGGATGCAGGCGTGAAGATCGGTGCGGCAGGTTCGCAGTTCCTCCGCATCACCCATCAGCACGATGCCTTCTTTGTCGCACCCGATGAGATGGGATGCCCCGGCGGCAAGCAAAATGCGGCAACAGGCGGTTCCGGCCGCGCCCAGACCGTTCACGACGATCCGGACATCTTCCATCCGTTTTCCGACCACCTTCAAGGCATTGGTGAGCGCAGCCAGGAGGACAACGGCCGTGCCATGTTGATCGTCGTGCATGACGGGAATGTCGAGGGATGTCTTGAGTGCGCGTTCAATTTCAAAGCAACGCGGGGCACTGATGTCTTCCAGGTTGATGCCGCCGAAACCGGGGGCGATGCCGCGCACGATGCGGATGATTTCATCAGGGTCCTGGGTGGCAACACAAATCGGCCAGGCGTCGATGCCCGCCAATTCCTTGAACAACATGACCTTGCCTTCCATCACCGGAAGCGCGGCGGCGGGACCGAGATTGCCCAAACCCAGTACCGCAGACCCGTCGGTGACGACGGCCACGCTATTGCTCTTGATCGTGAAGGCATAGGCTTTCGAGGGGTCTTTCGCGATGGCCTGGCAGACGCGTCCGACGCCGGGAGTGTAGATCATCGAGAGGACGTTGCGCGTATTGACCGGGACTTTGCTCTGGACTCTGATCTTTCCTCCCAGATGGAGGAGGAAAATCCGGTCGGATGCCGAGAGCACATTCACTTCCGGCAGGGCTTCGAGGCGTTCGAGGACATGTTCTCCGTGGGCCTCATTCTGCACGTCGAAGGTAATGTCCCTGATCATGCGTTCGGCATTGGCTGACACGATATCCACGGCCCCGAGGTTGGCCCCCTCTTCGGCCAGCAGGCCGGCGACTTTTGCGAAGATACCCGGTTTGTTGAGGAGTGCGAGGCGGACGGTCAGGCGGTAGTTGGAATAGGGACCGATGTCATCGGTGGTCATAGGCTGCGACCCGGAGGTGAGTGGCCTTGTTCATGAGTGTATCACAGTGGGTCACGCGCGGGCGTGGATCATCGGGCTTGTTCGCTGCGCAGGGATGCCGCGTCCCACCGATTAGAACCTGTCGCCAAAGACCGTCGATGCAGGCAGAGTCGCAGAGACGGTAACGCCTGAACCATGGGCAAGTCTGAAGAAGATGAAGGCGCAATCATTCGTTGATGTTCAACTCATATCCTCTTGAGAATTCAGATTAGTTTCGAATCCAACCAGAGGGGGTGCTGGAGCGGTTCTCCAGGGGGGTGGCCCTGGCCCTGCCGGGCTTTCTGCGTAGGCGAAACAAGATGGTGAAGAGTTTCGTTGACTTTTTTTGACAGGTTGGCTACCCTCGGCGCGCCCTTGTGGTGGGCACTTATATTCTCAACCTTTCAAGGAGGGGTTTCCATGAAGCGTGCTCTATTTGCATTCGTAGCGGCAGCCATTCTCGTTGCATTCACCGCCCCGTCTTTTGCCGGCGACGACAAGAAGAAGGAAGAGAAGAAGGGCGGCCACTTCTCCCAGACCCTCTTCGGCGATGACAAGAAGAAGGAAGAGAAGAAGGGCGGACACCTGTCCCAGACCGTGTTCGGCGAAGACAAAAAGAAGGACGAAAAGAAGGGCGGACACTGATCCCCGCTTCCGACGTTCTTTCGTAGTCTAAATTGGCTCGCGACTCCGGATGCCGGCGCGGGCCAATTTTTTTGCCTCGCGCGGCTGCCGCTCCTTCTCCCCTCCGCTTCATTGACCCATTCAATCGGTGCGTGATACGGTTCGCGCATGACCAGCACAACCGCCGGCCGCGAGCCGAATCGCCTCATACAGCAAACCAGTCCCTATCTCCTGCAACATGCCTATAACCCGGTGGATTGGTATCCCTGGGGTCCGGAGGCCTTGGCCCAGGCGGCGAAGCTGAAGCGACCGATCCTGCTCTCCATCGGGTATTCCTCCTGCCATTGGTGTCATGTCATGGAGCGGGAATCGTTTGAGAACGAGGCGATCGCCCGGCTGATGAATCAGCATTTCGTCTGCATCAAAGTCGATCGCGAGGAACGGCCCGATCTCGACGAAATTTATATGCAAGCCACGCTGGCATTGAACCGGAATCAGGGTGGCTGGCCGATGACCGTGTTCCTCACTCCCGATCAGAAACCGTTTTTTGCCGGGACCTATTTTCCGCCTGAGGATCGATGGGGCCGTCCTGGTTTTCCGACTCTGC
The DNA here is from genome assembly GCA_024998565.1 of Nitrospira sp. Lineage (NCBI taxonomy): Bacteria > Pseudomonadati > Nitrospirota > Nitrospiria > Nitrospirales > Nitrospiraceae > Nitrospira > Nitrospira sp. Next base: position 81,134 of record JACOEM010000005.1, on the reverse strand, counting down.
TTAAGAAAATTGCCGAGTATTGGGAAAAGGATCATGCGGGCGTCGTCGCGCAAGCGGCCACGCTCACGGCGCGCCTGCAGGACGGCAGTCACGCCCCTTCCCCGACCACGGTCGGCGAAGCCGAACTCGACATGGCCGTGACTCAGTTTGCGGAGGACTTCGATGCGAAGCTCGGAGGATTCGGCGGCGCTCCGAAATTCCCCCCTGCCACCGGGCTCTCACTGTTACTCCATTGTTATCACCGCACGAAGGATCCGCATACGCTTACGATGGTCCGTACCACGCTGGATGCTATGGCGGCCGGCGGCATCTACGATCAGATCGGCGGCGGCTTCGCGCGGTACTCCACCGACGACCGGTGGCTGGTGCCCCATTTCGAGAAGATGCTGTACGACAACGCTCTGCTGGCTCGCGTCTATGTCGAGGCCTTTCAGGTGACGGCCGACCCGAACTACCGCCGCGTGGCTTGTGAGACCCTCGATTATATTCTGAAGGAAATGACGTCCCCCGAGGGCGGGTTCTATTCCGCAACCGATGCCGACTCCGAAGGGGTGGAGGGCAAATTCTTCGTCTGGACGCCGGAGGAAATTCGCGCGGTGCTTTCGAACGATGAGGATGTGCGGCGAATCTGTGCCTATTACGATGTCACACCGGGCGGCAACTGGGAGCACAAGAATGTGCTGCATACGGCCAAGTCCATTACGTCGGTGGCGAAGGAACTGGGGGTGACCGTCGAGGACTTACAAGAGACCATCGATCGAGTGAAGCCGTTGCTCTATGCGGCGCGCGCGAAACGCGTTCCGCCCGGACTCGACGATAAGGTCATCACGGCCTGGAACGGGATGATGATCAGCGCCATGGCGGAAGCCGGGCGGGTGTTCGACATGCCGCGATATCGGGCTGCCGCCGAACGCGCCTGCGAGTTTCTCCTGAGCACGCTGTCCAAGCCGGATGGACGACTTCTGCGGACCTATCGCGCGGGCACAGCCCACCTGGATGCGTACCTCGAAGACTATGCCTATTTTGCCGAGGGTTTGATCGACACCTATGAAGCAGGCGGCAACGAGCGGTACCTGGCTGCGGCGGTGCGGCTCGCGGAGCGCATTCTGGCGGATTTCTCCGACAGTCAACAGGGCGGATTCTTCACCACGGCCACGGGCCACGAAGCCCTGATCATGCGCAGTCGTGAAGGTCCCGACGGAGCCACCCCGAGCGGGAATGCTGTGGCGGCAGCGGCGCTGGCCCGATTGTCCTATCACTTCGGGCGGGAGGATTTCCGGCAGGCGGCGGCGGCGGCTGTGCGCGCCTATGGACGCCAGATTGCCCGCTACCCGCGCGCATTTGCAAAAAGTCTGATCGTCGTCGATTTGTTGACCAGCGGCCCGGTAGAAATTGCCGTCATCGGGGCATCCGGCGATTTCAACACCGTCGCGTTGCGCGCTGCAGTCAGCCGGACCTACATTCCGAATCGTGTCATCGCCTATCGCGAGTCGCAGCAGCCCGAAGCGACCCATCCGCTCTTGCAGGGGAAGGCTCTGGTCGGCGGCAAGTCGGCGTTGTATGTCTGCCGGAATTTTGCCTGCCGACAACCGATCACCGACCCCGCGGATCTCCCTGCCCTGGTCGATCCGTCGCACAAAGCTGCACCGTCGTTGGCTGCGCCCGAGCAGAAGGTCTTGAGTGGAAATTTGTATCCGGGAGCCGCGACCGTTCAGGGCACGGCCGGTTACGCGGCCAGGACGATCCACGATGCCACCGGGGCCGGCTCCTTGGCCCATGGGTTCGGGCCGTTCGGGGCGACAGGGCTGACGGTGAGCCGTCTCGGATTCGGCACCTACCGGGTCGGTCAACGGGAAGCGGAGCATCGAGAAGCCTTGATCAAGGCGATTCGCTCAGGCTGCAACCTGATCGACACCTCGACGAATTACATGGACGGCGAGAGCGAGCAAGTGGTCGGTTCGGTCCTCCAGCAATTGATGCGTGCCGGTGAAGTGGCCCGCGAGGAAATCATCGTCGTGTCGAAGATCGGTTATGTGCAGGGCCAGAATCTGGCCCAGGCCAAGACGCGGGAGAAATCCGGCAAGCCCTATCCGGACATGGTGAAGTACGGCGACGACATCTGGCATTGCATCCATCCGGATTTCCTGGCCGATCAATTGACGCTGTCGCTCGATCGCCTGGGATTGGCGACGCTGGATGTCTGTTTGCTCCACAACCCGGAGTATTTCCTGTCTCATGCGACCCGGCTCGGCGCCGGTGAACAACGGGAGCTGTCCGCGCTGCGCGATGAGTTTTACGCGCGATTGCAACTGGCATTCGAGTATTGCGAAAGGCAGGTCGAAGCAGGCCGTCTGCGCGGGTACGGGGTGTCGTCCAACACGTCCACGGCCTCTCCGGATGAACCCGGCGCCACGTCGTTGTCCCGCATGATTGAAGCCGCGCAGGCGGCGGCGAAGAACGTCGGCGCGTCCGATCACCATTTCACGGTCTTGCAGTGCCCGATGAATGTGCACGAGGCCGGCGCAGCGCTGATCAAGAATACGGGTCCGGGCAACGGCAGCACCTTGCTGGATGAAGCCATCAGGGAACGTGTCGCGGTGCTCGTGAATCGTCCGCTGAACGCCATGCCGGCCCAGCGCGGCGGCGTGGTACGATTGGCCGATGTGCCGGTGCCGGCACCGGAGGCGGAATTCGAAACGCAGCGACAGAAGGTTGCCCGGTTGGAAGAAGAGTATCGAAAGGATCTTGCGCCGGCGGTGGCCCACAGCGGCCAAGGCATGCTTCCCGCAGACTTTTTCCGATGGGCCGATGAACTGAACCGCATCCGCACGCAGGTGCAGGGCCTGGAACATTGGGAACAAATTGAAACGCAGATGATTGCACCCCACGTGAATCAGGTGCTTCGCGCGCTCTCCGAAGCGTTTACGGGTACCGTGGCTGAGCAGTGGGAAGCCTGGCGTGACCGGTACGTACCGGAGCTTCTCGCGCTCCTGCGAACGTTGCATCGGGAAGCCAGTGAACGCAGCCGTCTGCGCGCCGAAGACCTGCATCGAACCATCGATCCGCTGTTGCCTGAACAGAGACGCAACGCGACCTTGTCGCAGAAGGCGCTGTGGATTCTCGCCAGTACACCGGGTGTCACGTCCGTGCTCAACGGAATGCGCACGCCGGCCTACGTGGACGATGCGTTGCAGATCTTACGGTGGGAGCCGTTGTCGGATTCGCGACGCGTCTACGATTGCTGTGCCGCGAAGAAGTAACTTGCCCTGTTCGTTCGATTTGATTATTCTGTGCCTCGTCCACTCCACGAACCCATCTAGCGCCGGAGGTTTTCATGATACGTTTGCGCCCGTTTGTCCTGCTCGGATTGCTTGCCGTCGCCGGCCCCCTGTTTCTTGACGGCTGCGCGAGCAAATCGGGAACCAGCGGAGGAGCGACGGCGACTCCACCGAAACCCCGCGCGGAGGAGCGTGTGGCTGCGGCTCCGGTGCAGGAAATCCCCGCCCCGCCCGAACCGGCGCCGGTGCCGTTACGATCGGTGGAGATGGCCGCGCGGAATGCGACCGGGGAACAGAACATTCCGTTCCCGGATGTGCTGTTTGATTTTGACCAATACGTCCTGCGGGACGATGCGCTCACGGCGGTCGAGGCCAATGCCAAGCGCTTGAAAGACAACCGGGTGACCAAGGTGTTGCTGGAAGGCCGTTGCGACGAAGTCGGGACCTCCGAATACAATCTGGTGTTGGGGGAACGGCGAGCTCTCTCCGTGAAACGGTACCTCGAATCGTTGGGCATCAATCAGCTCCAGGTCGATGTCACTAGTTACGGAAAAGACCGGCCGTTGTGTCTCCAGCACAATCCGGTCTGCTGGCAGAAGAACCGCAGCGTCCACTTCGTGGTGAAAGAGTAGTCGTCCCCCGGCAGTTCCCTCACGGCGCGGCACGGGTGATTCTCGCCTGTGCCGCGCCTCTCCTCCCGCATTCTACGTCGACCCCATTCGTAACATAGAATTTACGGAAGCCTAACCCGCCTGGAACGTAGCAGGAATATCCTCCCTGTTAGAGCATCGGCAAGGTGAGAAACAGCCGCCGATGACACACATTCAACAAGGAGGATACAGTATGGTGACAGTCAGTGATCTCATGACGAAGAAACTGGTGACGGTGCCGGCCGGTACTTCCGCGGCGGACGCAGCCAGAGTGATGAACGAGCGCCACGTCGGCAGCGTGTTTATCGAGCAGAACGACCGTGTAGTCGGCATCGTGACCGAGTCCGATATCGTTCGAAAAGTCGTGGGTGAAAACAGGCCGGTGCATTTTGTTCCTGTGGAATCGATCATGAGCAGCCCAGTCATCAGCTTGGATGAGCGCCGTTCGATTACGGAAGCGGCCGATCTCATGCAACATCACCACACCCGCCATCTGGGTGTCCTGAAGAGCGGCGCGATCGTGGGGGTCCTTTCAGTACGGGATCTGTTGCAGCCGGTGTCGGTGGACGAGTTTTAACTCTCCACCGCATCGGTACCTGTCCATCGACGGCCTGCCGGGTCTGAGCAGGCTGATCCTCTCCTCTTCCTCACCCATCATTGGTTCTGTTACCTGCCCTGACGATGCACTCGCCACCCCTCTGCCCATTCCGGGAAATGTTTCCTATACCCCCTCACTCTCACTTCGGGGCGAACTTGGCAGCGGTCCGCGGAAACATAAGTAGTGTGTGGGGAAGGGAGAAAGCCGGAAGAAGATGGTCAGGGGCTCTGGAGTTTGTATCCGACCCCGCGAATGGTGACGATGAAAATCGGCTTGGCAGGATCTGCTTCGATTTTCTGGCGTAACGAATGAATGTGAACATCCAGCGCATGTTCTTCGAGGGCATAGTCCTCCCCCCAGACACGGTTGAGCAGATCTTGCCTCGACAGCACGACACCCGGTGAGAGGAGAAATTGATGGAGAATACGAAATTCCTTCGGTGTGAGTTCGACGAGGGCTCCCCCGACCGTCACCTCATGGCGGGCGGTGTCCATAGCGAGGCCTTGGACGCGGAGCACGGATGGCGATTCCGACGTCATATTGTGCCGGCGAAGTATCGCCCGGATGTGCGCGAGTAGTTCACGGTAATGAGGGGAACAAAACACAAGGTCGTATCCATCCTCCAGTTCGGTGAGGCAATCATCCGGGCCGCATGACTTGTCGAATGGCTGAAGCACGATGATGGGGATAGCAGGAGGGAACTGGTCTCGATGTCCCGCTTCTTTGGCGAGGATTTCTCGATCCACAAGAATCAGCATCGGAGAGTGCCGCCGGATTTCGCTCAGTGCGGATGTGACCGTTGCCGCCACGTTAAGATTATAGCCATTCGGCTTCAAGACCTTCTCCAGGTTGTGGGTAGCGGCAGTGTCGGCGGTAACCAATAGAATGGAGTTCGCAGCGCGCGTCATATGTCTAAGCCTTCACACATAGATTTCGTATCCTAGTAGGCATTTATTGTCGATTGATTGCCCGGACGTTACAGCTGCGTTACTTCTCGCTGCAACCTGTAGTTTCCTCAACTAAAGAGGTCAGGAACCTGACGCTCGGCTGCGCGTTTGTCGTAAGAGTCTGCTGCATTGTGTTGAAGAATTTACTCTATTTCCCAACAGATCACGGCACAATTTATTCAAGCGCCCGCATTATGCATGATGGCTCCTGCTGCAGACGCGGATAAGCGGTTCTGCGGAGGCGTTCATTACTCACCCGTTCAACAACTCGTTTACGAAGACTCTCATCCTTCCTGCCGTCGTGGGCCTCTTAGGGCGCGACGGCTCGCTGCTGCGGCGAACCATCATGGATCATACGAATGGGAGACGAAATCCAGAACAACCTGCCAATAGTTTACACGGATGTTACAAGTTCCTGAATTGGGAGACATGTTTCAGGACGATACTTCGCCGCGCGTTGTGAATGGAATACTCTTTAAACATTCCGTAGGAAGGAGGAACATGTGAAGCTGGTTTCAAGAGGTACAGGGGCTCGATGGCAGAGAGGCAATCTCCGCAGCGGAAGTTGTGTGGCGGCGTTGTGTGTGATGACAGTGGTCGGCACGTGGATTCAGGCTTCAGCGCAGGAGCTGTCTGCCGTGGAGACTCAGCGGTCCGGTATGGAAATGAACGTCGCACAGGGAGTTCCTGTGGCGCCTACGGATGCCAACATCAGACCATCGGCCGGAATGGGGGCAGGGTTGCCTTTGCAGAGCACCCCTTTAGAAGATCTCCTATTAGAGAAAAACCTCATCTCCCGTGACGAATGGCTCCGCACGAAGGCCGAGGAGGAACGGCGCACATTTGAACGATTGACCGAAGGGCAATTTCGCGCCAGTCCCCGATGGTTCGAGCGCATCAACGTCAATGGGTACGCCCAGTTCCGATACTCCACGCGATCTCAGAATAATCTGACCAATCAGCAAGGAGAGAGTTTCTCGAACAATAACAACGGCGATTTCTTTTATCGCCGCATTCGTATGGTTTTTCAAGGCCAAATGTCCGATCGCATCTCATTCTTCCTACAGGGTGCCTATGAAGGCAACGGGTTTCAGACATCCAATGCAGAAATGGTCGACGCCTATGCAGATTATTATATAACCAAGAATAAGGAACATCGGATCCGCGCCGGTTTGCAACGAGTTCCCAACTCGTTCGACACCTATCGGTCCAGCAGTCAACGACAAGAATTGGATCGGTCTGAGTCCATTCAGACCGGCGCTCCCGGTGAGCGAGACTTCGGTCTCGCGTACTATTGGAGCCCAAAGATCGCTCAAGAACGGTTTGCAACCATGACCACATACCACAATGGCCCTGGAGATTACGGGGTCTTCGGCATCATGGTCTACAATGGACAAGGCCGCAACCAAATCGAACGAAACCGGGACAAACATTTCGGCGCCAAACTCTCCTACCCGTTCGAGTTGCCTAACGGACGACTCCTGGAAGCCGGTGTCCTTGCCTTCACCGGAATCTACAATGTGCAAAACGTCGGAGCCCCAACCAGTACATCCGGTTCTCGTTGCGCTAAAGTCCTGACACACGGCGGGTGTGAAATCCAGGATCAACGTGTCACCGCGTATATCTTCACCCCTCCACAACCCTGGGGATTCCAGGGGGAATATACGGTCGGTCGCGGACCAGAGCGTAATGCGCAGGGCTTTGTCGCAGAACAGGAACTCCATGGCGGGTATGCCCAGGCCAACTATACCTGGCGCTACTCCGATGTAGGCCAATTGACGCCGTATGTGCGGTATAGCTATTACCACGGCGGCATGAAGAACTTTCAAGGCGCAGCCGCCGACAATACGATGTGGAACTTCGGTCTGGTGTGGGAACCCGATACGCACCTCCGACTCGTGTCGGAATACTCACTTCATGACAGATTGGACACCACCGTTCTTGCGTTGAATCGCTCGCAGGATGAATTGTACGGCCATTGGCTTCGGTTCCAAATCCAGTATTTCTTCAACTAACCTGCCCGATGAGCCGGTATCGAGCGGTATAGTTGCTCGATACTGGCTCCCGCAGATGGCCGGACCTGCAGGACACCCTCTGATCCCCTGCCTTGCGGCTCTCCAGAAATCATCGGCCCTCTCCGTCGCTGCGAGCTGGGACCGCTTACAGTGAGGCGAGAGCGGCGCATTCCCCACGACGACTGACTGACACCGAGACAGTGCCCCGCCCCTGTAAACTGCGGCGCGTCAGTTTGCTTCTGGTTTGCCGGCAGGACTCATCGCCTCTCCCCTATTGGATATTAGTAGGTAGCGGCTCCAATGCTGAGCGTCGGGGAGATTTCAGAGGGCAAGGCCGCGCGAAGCCTAACAGAACGCGGCAAGGAAGCTCCTGCTCAAAACGGGGCAGCGTAGGCGAGACGAGGCAGGGAGCATCCCCCGGTCTATGACCGCCCGGTAAATCGGATGAGGCTGCAGGGATGCTCTTTCCAGGGAGAGAAGAGGGAAGCGTTTGGGTGCTGATGATTATCGGTGGGACGGCGGTGCGGTCTCGAAAAGACTCGTCAGCGTCTGAATATCCAGGGCCACAACTTTTCCGGAGTCGATGTAATCCCATGGTTTGACTGGATGAGCAACAGCTCTATCCGTGACAAAGGATAGTTTGAATGCACGGGATCGCAAGGAAAGAAGCGGGTCGCGGACGGGATCTACCTCATAGGACAACCCCTCTCTCATGGCATCGGAAAACCTCGACCGATGGTTGGCGAGAACAACATACAGGAGCCCGTCTCTGACCAGGGCGCCACCGGAGGTCACGCCAAGTCCAAGACCGGAATCGGAAACCCGACGATAGAACCCGACGAGTTCCGTCGGTGTGGCATTTGCCAAGGCTTGACCGATTCTCGGTGCGAGATCGTCTATCTCTCCGTTCGAAAAAGCGGGTACGGCTTCCTCCTCTCCCGTCAGTAGACTCAGCACGATATCTCCACGCCGTTGTACGCGCAGTCCCGTGAGCACTTGTTTGATAGTCTGAACGGAAAGGGTCGCGGGATGGCTGTTGCCCGACTGGGCATGAGCATCATGTTGAACCTGGACGACCGTAGTCGCATCTTTATAGAGAACCCGGGGTGCTGGGCCGGCAGTACAAGCGGAAACACTCAGGCCAAGTATGAAGACGAAACATCTGAATGCTGGAGGAAATTGGATCATAGTAAAGCCTTTGGAACGGTGATGCTGACGGAGTGGAGGGACGCGCATTGTCGCGACCCTCCACAATGAAGTGGCTACGTATACCTGAACAGCTTGATGAAGGCGAGCGTTATTCAGGAAGGACCTTGCCAGACCGGTGGTTCGACTCCAACCCCGCTGTAGTCGCCTTGTCTTGAATCAAGACCAGGTTCTGAGCGAGTTGTTCTTTGGTGACAGGATAAAATTGGGCCTTGCTCACGATTTCCTGTCCCTGCCGACTATTGACGAACAGAAGAAACTCGCGGAGCACCGGGTTCTCGAATTTCTTGCCCGGTTCATGGTTGACGTAGAGATACAACTTTCGGCTGAGCGGATACCGATGATCCGTCACGGTTTCCGCAGTCGGTAGAACCGCTTGCCCATTGGCTTGTGCTGCAATCGGCACCACCTTGACGAAGGAGCCCTGGTAGCCGATGCCGGCATATCCAATGGCCTGCGGATCGCGGGCAATGGACAGAATTTCCATTGCAGACCCCGGCTGTTCGTGAAGGTCGGACCGCAACGTGCCGCCGCCTAAGGCGGTTTGAACGAAAAACTCACGCGTTCCCGATTTTGAATCTCTCCCATACAGATGGATATCCCGCGACGACCATTCTTCGACACCGGCCTTATCCCAGCTCGTGATGTCCGAGGGCCATCCTAACTTTCGGCTGGAACTGAAAATGGCGTCGACTTGTTGCAGGGTAAGCTGCGGGATAGGATTCGCGGCATGCACGTAGATTCCAACGCCATCCAACGCGATCGGAATCTCCAGCACATCATGACCATATCGCGACTTGAAATGTCCCCGTTCCTCCGGCGTCATCACCCGTGACGAGGCCAGAATATCTGCATATGCAGCTGCCTCATGTCCTTCGCTCCTGGACTTATCACCTCGCCGTTGCTTCGAGAAACCCACAAGAAACTCTCGCATCGCGAAGTTTGATCCGGGGTGTTCAACAAAGATATTGACCGATGGATAACCATATATCCGCGTGAATTCGAAGGCCAGCTGATCCGTCAGCATAGCCATGGTGTCGGAGCCCGTGATCGTCAGTTTTCCCTCAAGTTTGTTGACTGGTTCATAGACGGTCAGGGATCCGTCGATGGTAGGATTCTCTGCCACGCTGGCACGTTCTGCCCAGGCGCCGCCGCTGCTGAGAAGGGTGGCGGTGATAACGGAACAGACGGTGGCTCGCACAAATGTCGGCCCAATACTCCTGATGCGACTGATACTCATCGTCGCTCCTCCTTACAGACATAACATGTCTGCTCATGAAGTACACGATCAGTGTGGCCGGTGACGCTCGGAACGGCCGCACTGCTATGATCGCCGTTCAACATTCGACTTCTCGCTATTCGGCCAGAACCGTCATGGTCCGCTTCCCTGCGTCCATGAGCTTGGCGGTAGTAGTCGGCCCCTGGATAAGAGTCAGATTTTGCATGATCCGTTCCTTCGGGAGCAAATAAAACTTTGCATCCGCAACGACTTGCTGTCCTTCACGAGTATTGACGAACTTAAGAAACTCGCGAAGGAGCGGGTCCGCAATGGCTTCCGTCGGATCTTGATTAATGTACAGATACAGAGTCCTGCTCAGAGGATAGGTTCCATTCATCACCGATTCGGCGGTTGGGACCACGGCAGGGCTGTTCGCGCTCTGCGCTAGCGGAACCATTCTGACGAACGAATTCTCATACCCGATACCCGCATAGCCGATTCCCTGCGGGTCTCGAGCCACGGCAAGCATTTCCATTGCCGTTCCAGGAACTTCCTGGATTTGCGGCTTGAAGGCGCCGCCCTTCAACACATTTTGCGCAAAGAAATCGTGCGTTGCAGAGTTCCGGGTACGCCCATAGAGGTGGATCGGTTGGGATGGCCATTCTGTCACGCCCACAGCGCCCCAGGTGTTTAGGTCCTCGGCGGCGCCTTGTTTGCGTCCGCTGCCGAACATCGCATCAGCCTGAACCAGCGTCAAATGCTGAACGGGATTCTGCTGACTCACGTAGAGTGCGACGGCATCCATCGCGATCGGAATCTCAATCACCTCATGACCGTTTTGCGATGTGAAGATGGCACGCTCCTCAGGCGTCATGGCGCGAGATGAAGCAAGAATTTCAGGAAACCCAGCTCCGGTGTTACCGGTACGAGCTTTATCGCCGCGACGCTGATTGGAATATTTCAGGAGGAATTGCCGCATCGCCGGATTGGTCCCTGGATGTTCCACAAAGAGATTCACCTTGGGATAGCCATGCAGCCGCGTGAATTCATTGGCCAGTCGATCCATGAGCGGCGCCATCGTATCTGAACCCGTGATCGTCAGTCGCCCTTCGATCCCCTTTACCGGCTCATACGCAACCAGAGAGGTGTCTGCGGTGGGCCGTTCCGGGCCTCCCGCATGTTCTGCTGCCGCATAGTCTCCGAATAGTGCCAGCGCCGCGACGGCGGCCAGCGCGGTGCAAACCGAACGAGTGCCTGTGTGATGTTGGGAACCTGTCTGCTGCTGTCGTGTCATCTGACGCCTCCGTATGAAGTGATGGTTGCCGCTCATTGGATTGCTCTCTTGAGAAAAAACAACAACATGTTGTCTATAACTGGTTCCAGGGTACTCGCGGTGAATTGCTGATCAATTAGCGAGATGTTAACTCGGTGTTAACTCTTGGGCCGTGCGGGCTCAAAGGTGTAAATCGTGAGTCAGGTGAGGTTGGGCACTTGAGGGCGTCCTCATGGAGTCTCACGGTGATGCTTTAGAAGTAACAACGCTGTAACTAAGCAGTGATCTTCCCGGAACAGCGCCTCCATATACTCAAGAAAGAGTCTGCTTCGATGGGTATCATTTTTATTTATAACCAGGAGGGTCGCTTATGTCGGCTGCCGATTTCTTGATGTCATCATCCTCAAACGACGCGTTTCATCTCGCCATGCTCTTGCTTGTCGGACTTTTTATTGGCCTGTGGTCCATCATGATCAAATATGAGTAACAGCGCATCGTGTCCGATATGAAGCGTACCCTCAGAAGACAAGAAGGAGATTCTGCGAATGACATTCATGAATTCAGAACCCCGAGTCCATCGCTTTTCGGATTTCATGGGGCGTGCCATCGATACCGATCTTACCGAACTCTGGATGAAAGGGATCAAGGCAGTCCTCAGCCTGCTCATTCTGACGATCCTCATCGCCTTGACCGGCGGGGTCGTCAAAACCTTTCTGGATATCGCACTGTTGCTGCATGCCCCGGTGGAGATCGGGCTCCGGCAGATTATTGTTGATACGCTGATCCTTCTCGCGGTCGTGGAAGTGTTCAAGACCACGCTGACCTATTTTTCAGAAGGTCGCGTCAAAGTCACCTTCATCGTCGATACGATCCTCGTGGTCATGTTGACGGAAATCATTTCTCTCTGGTTCAAGGATGCGGACCATATGAAGCTGCTCTCGCTTGGAGCCATTCTCCTGGCACTCGGAGCGATTCGGGTGGTGGCGGTGCGTTGTTCGCCGGCGCAAGGCGACGGAACCGGGAGAGGATCGTTCTGCGGCCGCGAAGAGATTTAGCGGCGAGGCGATCCCTGGAACGAGTTAACTCAGAATTGATGCGGCGTTGATTGCATAGACATACGGTTTCCCCATGTTACTGTCTGCACGTGATCGCCGACTCCACAGTTACCCGGGTCTGCGACAAGGGTGAGTGAAGGATTCCCAACAAGGAGGCGTGCCATGGTGCATCCATCCATTTCCCCCACCAGCGAAGGTCTGATCCTCGATCTCGTATGCCTGCGAAAATCCCTGACGCTGGAGCAGGTCGTGACCCTGCTGCCGGAGCTCAGCTGGAACCAGGTCTTTAAGACCGTCGACGAGCTGAGCCGACGCGGAGAAATCATTCTGCTTCGAAGAGGCTTTGAGTACGAGATCGAACGGATTTCGTCGAGGGCGAGGGTCTTAGCCTGCGTCGGCTGATCCCTGCGTGACAAGCATCAAGGGTCTCCTTGATCAAGGCAGGGCATTCCAGTAGAAGCCTGTCCCCGCCGGGTAGTTGTGGTTGAGTGCCGCAGCTTTCCGAATGAGGCGGTATTCCGGCCGGTTGTGTCAGGTTGGCCTCGGATGGGCCAGGAAGCGATAACGAAACCCCGGAAAAATCTCAATCGATCCCGTACCGCTGTTCTCCAGCTTTCGTCGAAGAAAGCGAACACGGTGATCGAGTTCCTCTCTGTTCATGCTCCCGGGCTCCTCGCCTGGAAGGTTCAGCAGTTCATCGCCGCGCACCAATTCCCCATCCCGAGTCAACAGGTATTGAAGCAGCCTCAGCTCTGTGTTCGAAACGGTGATTTGCCGTTCCTGCAAGGACACGACGAAGTAAGGCCCCTCCATTGTGATGGAGGTATCGGAAAACAGAACAGGGGCCTCACGACGTGTCTCATGGACTCTGCGCAGTACGGCATGGACGCGCGACACGACCTCCCGCGGGCTGAACGGCTTCACCACGTAGTCGTCTGCTCCCATTTCAAGGCCGGCAATACGGTCTGCTTCTGTTCCGACGGCCGTCAGCATGATGATCGGGATATGGCGTGTTAAAGGCGTGCGTCGGACTAAGCGACAGACCTCATGGCCGCTGAGACCCGGCAGCATCAAGTCGAGAAGAATCAACGAAGGCAGCAGTCGCTGCGCGTCACGCCATCCACTCTCACCATCCGCGGCAAGCGTCGTCGCGAATTGGGCCTGGCGCAACGCGCGGTCCAGGAGGTCGGCGTGGAGCGGCTCGTCTTCGATGATCTGGACGATCATAGAAACCATAGCAACAGACCCTACGGTTGATCTGTTTCGCCTTCCTCAAGGCCGCATTGCGAAGAGGTTACTTCGACAGTAAAAGTCTTGGCGGCTTTCGCCGCAGCGCATACGGCTTCATGAACATTATCCAGAAATGGTCCGGCTTAACCGAATGTTAAAGAAACAGTGACTCTCATGAAATGTCGCGCCTCTATGCTGGCCTCCCCACACGGAGGACAGCGCAATGTTTTCATGGAGCAATAATCATACGCCCCTGCCGTCGGAGCAAGGTGGCACCAACCTCACCCTTACGGTCTTAGGTCCGTTCATGACGATTCACCTCGTGAGTGCCGGATCAGGTGCGTCTCCTGACCTTGCGCAAGACAACGAGTCCGCGCGAGCCGACCCTCTGTAAGGACAGCCAGAGGACTGGCCTGAGCGCAACGCAGGTCCTGGGTAAGACTTTTGCCCAGAGAGGCCCCCGAGTGGCGAGCGACTCGGCGTCCTCACAATCGTATCGTGGAACGGTTCCGGGAGAATCTCGACAATCCCATGCGTGCGTATTGTCCGAGCGATGCGTTTCTGTCGGAAGGGGGAAGGCTCAGTTCGATGCAAGCAGGAGATTCAGCGATGGCACAACGACGGATCAAGTCAACCGCAGACAGTAAGCAGAAAGGTAGCCCCTCCAAGTCGGCCAAGAAGGCGTCTGCCCGCCCACGGCCGGTCCGCGACCGGCAACCGCAACCAACCGGCGGCATGGCAGCGGCCGAGGAGATCAGGATACGCATTGAGAAACTGGCCTATGAGCTGTATCAGCGCCGGGGACGGCAGGACGGGCATGATCGCCAAGATTGGCTGGAGGCCGAACGGTTGACGCTCTCACAAGCCGCAGATACGAGGCAAGGTGGCCTCGATCGCCTTTCGGCCTCATCCCATGCGTAACGAGGCAGAAGGCGGTAGACCTCAGGCAGGAATGATGGGTCCAGTGAGCGAACGAGAACCACCCGATTATTCAATTGCCCTGGCGACCGTCTGCAAGAGTGATCTCGTCCGTCTCGGCCTGCAGGCCGTCCTGACGACTCACCCGCACGTCAGGCTGGTTGGGGAAGCGATCAACGCATCGGACGCGGAGGAGATCGTCGCACGCGAGAAGCCCCGGGCGCTCATTGTGGTGCTTGAGTCAGAAATCGACATCGCAGACCTGGTGCGGAAGGTGCGGATTTCCGTTCCGACGATCAGAATCATCGCCATCAGTGCCATGGAATACAGGCACGGTACCGGCGGGCTCCTGTTGTCCGGCATCGACGGCATTGTATTGAACATTCAACCGGTGGAGGTCCTGCTCGCAACCGTCGACTACCTCCGCAGGCTCCCCGGAACGTCCCGGCGACAGGAGCGCAACGACCCGACCTCGTCGGATAGCAGAGAAACGACCGACTGTCGGGACCCTGCGAGTCCCTCCTTGCCTGAACGCCTTGATTCTCCCTTGACCGATCGTGAACAGGAGATTGCCCTGTTGGTCGGACAAGGTCTGTCCAACAAAGACATTGCCGACCGCCTTCACATCTCCACCATCACTGTCCGTCATCACCTGACCAATCTGTTCGGCAAACTTGGCATCAGCACCCGGTTAAAGCTGCTCCGATGGGTTCATCAAAAGGGCCTGGCGGGATGCGGACCGGCCGTCTGAGCGGCCGCATGACGACGAGACAACTAGCCCATGCGCCGGTCAAGGCCTGGCTTTGCCTCCCTTGCGTCGCCGGCGGGCGAATCTGGAGTCCTCGCGTTTCTAGTCTAGCAGGCTGTGGAAAAACTGGATTGTTCCGCAATACGCCGCGATCAGCTCACGTGGCGTGTCGGTATCAGAATCGGCCGCAGGATGAGCAAAAAGGCCGTCCAGCAAGGCCGCAGCGAGCGAAGTGGCGAATCGTACTCGTGCCGTACGGTGAGCCGCTGAGCGATGCGAGAACGCCGCTGGCGGACTTTTTCCGCATCCTGCTAGGGCTCAGTCATGGCAGCAGTCGGCTGCTCAGCGCAACCAACAGCCGGAGCCCCATGTCGTCAGAAGAGTTAACAGGCCGGTAACACAGCTGTGAACAAGGTGAAATCGCATCACCGTATGCTGTCGTGTACACACTCGAAGTGTGATGCATACTTTTATAGATACTTTTGTGGAGGAGTGCGCACATGTCCTTATCCGCCCGCCGAGTCTGTATGAGCGTGACGCTCGCAGTGTTGGGTTCGTTCATGACGACCGATCTTTGGACAGCCGGTGCCGCTGAGCCTGTCGCTGTCATCGAACAGGGAAGCGTCGATACCAAGCTCAAGTCCTATAGTAAGGTCAGCGGCGTCTCCGGAACGATCAACAGCATCGGCTCCGATACCTTGAACAACTTGATCACGCTGTGGGCGGAGGGATTCCGCAAGCAATATCCCAATGTGAAAATTCAAGTCGAGGGGAAGGGGTCCAGCACGGCGCCGCCTGCGCTCATTGAAAACACGGCTCAACTCGGTCCCATGTCGCGGACGATGAAGTCGAGCGAGATCGATGCATTCGAAACGAAGTTCGGGTACCCGCCGACTGCCTACCCTGTCGCGGTGGATGCCTTGGCGCTCTTCGTCAATAAGGACAATCCGATCAAGGGACTCACGGTTACAGAGGTGGACGCGCTGTTTTCCAAATCCCGGAGGCAGGGCCATGCGGTCGAACTGATCAAGTGGGGACAACTCGGATTGACCGGAGACTGGGCCGCTGCGCCTGTCAGTCTCTATGGCCGCAATTCTGCTTCCGGCACCTATGGCTTCTTCAAGGAACACGCACTCAAGAACGGCGACTTCAAGGATCAGGTGAAGGAACAGCCCGGCTCCGCCTCCGTGGTGCAAGGGATCAGCGAAGATCGTTACGGCATCGGCTACAGCGGGATCGGCTATACCACGTCCGGAGTAAAAATGCTTCCGCTGGCGGTAAAGCCCGGCCAACCGCTCATCGAACCCACCCAGGCGAACACGAGAAACGGCACGTATCCGCTCTGGCGATACTTGTACATCTATGTGAATCAGGCCCCGGGAAAACCCCTCTCCCCCATCGTGAAAGAGTTTCTTGCCTACGTGTACAGCAGGGAGGGGCAATCCGACGTGCTGAGGGATGGCTACTTCCCGGTCGATGCCACCTTGGCTGAGAAGCAGCTGAGCCAGATCCGGTAATGATCACGGAGCGATTCCGACTGATGCTGAGGCCTGTGCATCTCCGAACATTGTTCGATCGGCTTGCCCGGGCCATTATTACCGTCGGTGGGCTGGCGACCATCGTCAGCATTCTCGGGATCTTCTTTTTTCTGTTTCGCGAAGTCACCCCGTTGTTCACGGCGCCGAGCGCGAAGTTGACTCAACGCCTGAGTGTGCCTGCCCTGCTTGTGGACGAAGGTCCGGCTCAGGTGGCGGTCGATGAACATCGTGAGATCGCGCAGGTGTTCACATCAGGAGCCATTCAGTTCTTCGATCTGGCATCGGGCCAACCCATCCCGTTGGAGATGCCGGCACAGGTAACGAGCCGCCAGATCACGGCGATGGCGTCCGGAGGCGGCAATGCTCCGCGGTTGGCCGTGGGCACAGCCGATGGTGAAATCCTGTTCTTGAAAGTCGGCACCACGACGGAATTTACCGATCAAGGCGAGCGACGCAAGCGCCCGCATATTCGCGCCGGTCAACCTATTCCACTGACGAAGAGCCCCATCGTCCGGCTGGCCTACCGGGCCAATGATCAAGGAAGTCTGCTGGCCCTCCTGTCGAAGGGCGGCCGGCTGCTCGTCGTGCGCATAGCGGCGGATGACGTGGCGGGCGACCATCCGATCATCACGGAACTGCCGCAACCGAAAGGTGCGGTGACGGCTCTCGCCCTGGATGCGTTACTTGAAAATCTGTATGTGGGAACCGCGGACGGACAGGTGGTGCATGTCGCCTTGTCCGAGACGGAGTCGCCGGAGATGAGGGCCGCCTATACTGTCGCCGCATCCTCGACGGCCGTCACGACGTTGGGGTTTCTGAGTGGCGATCGTAGCCTGGTGGTCATGTCTGAGGACGGTGCGGTCTCGACCTGGGGACTTGTGCGACGCGCCGATGCCCCGTCCGGTTGGAAACTGACCCAAATCCATACCCTCCGCCCTCACAATGCGCCGGTCACCGCGTTTGCTCCGTCGCAACGGGTCAAGGGGTTCGTGACCGGCGATATGAAGGGCAATCTGTTCCTGCACCATGCGACCTCTTCTCAAACGTTGTTGCGGCTGGCCAACAGTGAGTTTCCGATCCGCGCCGTGGCGTTCGCGCCGAAAGGCGACGGGTTGATCGCGTTGGACGGGGCCGGGCAACTGACTCTGTACCAGGTGCAGAATGCCTATCCAGAAGTGACGCTCGAGACGTTGTTCGGCAAGATCTGGTACGAGGGGTACGATCAGCCGGCGCATGTGTGGCAATCCTCCTCCGGGTCGGATGATGTTGAGCCGAAGCTCGGTCTGCTTCCGCTGGCATTCGGAACTCTCAAGGGGACGATGTACGCCCTGTTTCTCGCCGTGCCGATTGCCATTCTGGCGGCGCTGTGCACCTCGCAATTCATGCATCAGGACCTGCGCGCGAAAATTAAACCTATTATTGAAGTCATGGCGGCGTTGCCGACCGTGGTGCTCGGTTTCCTTGCCGGGCTCTGGCTGGCCCCTCTTCTTGAACGAATGCTCCCGGCGGTGGCCGGTATGGCGCTGGTGTTGCCTCTGCTGGTTGTCGTGGCCTCGTTCGCCTGGTACCTCTGTCCGTTGTCCGTGAAACGCCACCTCCCGCAGGGTCAGGAAGCATTGCTGCTGCTCCCCATCATGGCTCTCGGAATCGTCGGCTGCCTCTGGGCCAATTCCACCATCGAAGGCTGGTGGTTCGATGGGAACGTCAAGGCCTGGCTCTCAACCCGGCTCGGTATCGAATACGATCAGCGCAACGCGCTGATCGTCGGTATCATGATGGGGTTTGCCATCGTCCCGGTCATCTACAGTATTGCCGAAGAGGCGCTGTCCAATGTGCCGAAGATCCAAATCGCCGGGTCGCTCGCGCTGGGCGCGACTCGTTGGCAAACCGTTCTGTATCTGGTGCTGTTGTCCGCCAGCCCGGGAATATTCTCCGCCGTGATGATCGGGTTCGGGCGTGCGATCGGGGAAACCATGATCGTCCTGATGGCCACGGGGAATACTCCCATTCTCGATTGGAATTGGGCGAACGGCTTTCGGACGCTGTCGGCCAATATCGCCGTGGAAATTCCGGAAGCTCCGCATGGCGGAAGTCTCTATCGGGTGTTGTTCCTCGCCGCCTTGCTCTTGTTCATCGTCACGTTTGTCATCAACTCGTTGGCGGAACTCATTCGTCAGCGGCTCCGGGATAAGTACAGCCATGGGTGAACGGTCGAAGCTCATGAAGGACTTTTGGCGAGGCGGGGAACTGTTCGTCTGGATGACGGCCTCCGGTGTGGCGCTCAGCCTGTTGATGGTGGCCGGGATGCTTGCCTTAATTATGATCAACGGCCTGGGACAATTCTGGCCCGGTGCATTGCAGGAAACGACGCTGAGGACGCAGGAGACGGTGATCGGTCAGGTGGTGGGAGAAGAAGTCATCCCCAATTCGGTCACGCCGGACTCGCCGTCCGGACAACGCCGTTTTCGGTATCGGGTCGGCAATCGGGATGT
This sequence comes from Nitrospira sp., assembly GCA_024998565.1. Classification (NCBI taxonomy): domain Bacteria; kingdom Pseudomonadati; phylum Nitrospirota; class Nitrospiria; order Nitrospirales; family Nitrospiraceae; genus Nitrospira; species Nitrospira sp. Next base: position 61,967 of record JACOEM010000005.1, on the reverse strand, counting down.
GTTCGGGTCCGAATATCGTTGGATCAATGCCGCGGATATTGTGTCGAGCGCGCGTTCCGAGGATCTCACGGTTGTCGAGCGGCGTGAGTGGGGGCCTGCCTTCGGTCGGATCACGGTCGGCGTGGAGGGGGCAGCAGCAGGAAGCGCAAGCGGGAGTTCATGGTCGACGGTGAAGACGCTGGTGGAGCGGGCCAATCAGTTACGTCGGCGGATCGAACATCTGGAGCGAGAAGACATTGGATCCATCAACTATCGGATTGAGAAGGCCAGGCTTGCCCGACATGCGTTGACGCTGAGCGGTCGACTTAGCCCTGGCGATGCCGAACAAGACCAGCGTCTCATCGATCAGATTACCGCGTTGGAACGAGACTATCTCGCCAAGGCTGAGGCGCTTGAGCGGCTGCATAAGGAGGCCGGGCAGGAGGTCTTGTTTTTGACCGTCTCCACCGGACGGACGGTGCGGCTCTCTCTCGATCAGGTGTTGGCCGTCAGTCGGCCGAACGGGATGCATTGGGTTGAGAAGCTCCTGGCCTATGTCCACAATCTGTGGCTGTTTGTTTCCAGCGAACCCCGTGAAGCGAACACGGAGGGCGGCATCTTCCCGGCGATCTTCGGCACGGTGCTGATGGTCTTTCTGATGACCTTGGCTGTGATGCCGTTCGGTGTGATGGCGGCCGTCTATTTGCGGGAATATGCGCAACAGGGTCCGTTGGTGAGGCTGGTCCGGATTGCGGTGAACAACCTGGCCGGTGTGCCGTCCATTGTCTTCGGGGTCTTCGGCCTCGCCTTTTTTGTCTACGCGCTGGGTGGCACGATCGACCAATGGTTGTTTCCCGAGGCGCTCCCGAATCCCACCTTCGGCACGGGCGGCATCCTGTGGGCTTCTTTGACCCTGGCGCTCCTCACCGTCCCGGTCGTGATCGTGGCGACGGAGGAAGGACTGTCTGCGGTCCCACGGGATTTCCGGGAAGGTTCGCTCGGACTGGGCGCGACCAAATTTGAAACGCTCCGGCATGTGATCCTCCCCTGTGCGTTACCGGGAATTTTGACGGGACTGATCCTGGCCATGGCGAGGGCGGCCGGGGAAGTGGCGCCCTTGATGCTGACCGGGGTGGTGAAATTGGCCCCTGCCCTCCCGCTGGACGAATACCTTCCCTTTCTGCATCTCGATCGAAAGTTCATGCACTTGGGATTCCATATTTACGACGTCGGATTTCAGTCCCCGAACGTCGAGGCGGCGAAGCCGATGGTGTATATGACCACGCTGATTCTGATCCTCGTGGTCGTGTTGCTGAATTGGGCGGCCGTGCGGCTACGCAACCGTTTACGGCGACGATTTACCGCATCGGCAGTGTGATCACAGAAAGGATTACGCATGGATATCCAGACTTGTAGTCTGTCGCCGACGGCGCCGGCATTGTCACTGCGTCCGACCGTTCCGCAACCGCGTCTCACTCGTTCCCACGAGGCGCAAGGAACTTCCGTCGATGCAAAAATGCTGGTCCGCAATCTCGACTTTTATTATGGCCAACGACAGGCCCTCTTTCGGGTCTCACTGACGGTACGGACCCATTCGGTCACCTCCTTCATCGGGCCATCGGGGTGCGGAAAATCCACGTTGCTGCGATGTCTGAATCGTATGAACGATCTGGTGGAAGGGGCGCGCGCGGTGGGACGTGTGGCACTGGACGGTGTCGACATCTACGACCCCGCCATCGACGTCACCGATCTCAGGAAGCGTGTGGGGATGGTCTTTCAGAAATCGAACCCGTTTCCCAAATCGATCTACGACAATGTCGCGTATGGGCCGCGTCTGCACGGCACCAAGGATAAGCGGTCTCTGGATAAACTCGTGCAGCATAGTCTGCAGGGCGCCGGACTCTGGGATGAGGTAAAGGACCGGTTGATGCAAAGTGCCCTGGGACTGTCAGGCGGACAGCAACAGCGGTTGTGCATCGCGCGCGCGCTGGCGGTCCAGCCCGACGTCATCCTGATGGATGAGCCCTGTTCGGCCCTGGACCCCATCGCGACCGGCAAGATCGAAGAACTCATCTATACTTTGAAGGACACCTACACCGTGGTGATCGTGACGCACAACATGCAGCAGGCCGCGCGCGTGTCGGATCAATGCGGTTTTTTTCTGATGGGCGAATTGGTAGAGTTCGGCGATACCAAGACGATTTTTACGACCCCGCACGATAAACGAACGGAAGACTACATCACCGGGCGGTTTGGATAAATCGCGGGAGGAGCCCGACCATGCAACGACATTTCGATCAAGACCTCGCGCATCTCAAGCAGACATTGCTCCGTATGGGCGGGCTCGTCGAATCGCAGATTCAACAGGCCCTGCAGGCGCTGGTGGATCGGGATTCCGATCTGGCGGTCGATGTCATCAAGCAGGACCACGATGTCAACGCGTTGGATGTCGAGATCGACGAACTCTGCATTCAATTGCTGGCGCTGCAACAGCCGACGGCTCGCGATCTCCGCTTCGTGACGACGGGGATGAAGATTTCGTCTGAACTGGAACGGATGGGCGATCTGGCCGACAACATCGCGCAGCGAGCCCTGGAGCTGAACGGCGAGCCGCAGCTGAAGCCCTATATCGACATTCCGCGCATGGCCAATTGGACGATGCGTATGGTCAAGGACTGTCTGGATGCCTTCGTGAATTCAGATCCGGTGCTGGCGCGGAAGGTGTGCGCGGACGACGACTTTGTCGATGAGGTGAACGAGCAGTTGTTTCGAGAACTGCTCTCCTTTATGCTGGAAGATACGCGGACCATTACCCGCGCGATCCGGCTCACCTTCGTGGCGAAGTCGCTCGAACGGATTGCCGATCATGCCACCAATATTGCGGAGCTTGTCGTCTACATGGTTGAAGGCAAGAACATCCGGCACGTAGCTCCCTCTGCGAGCATGTAGATGCCCAAACTGGCCGTCCTCGATATCGGCACCAATTCCATTCATATGGTCCTGGCGGAAGTTCAGCCGGACTACACCTATAAGATTCTCGACCGCTTCAAAGACATGACCCGTCTCGGTGACGGGGTGTTCACGTCACGCCGCCTCTCCGACCAGGCGATGATGCGCGGACTCGAAGTCATCCGGAACCTGGTCACGCTGGCCAGGAACAAGGGCTACGAGCGGATCGAAGGCGTGGCGACCAGCGCGGTACGAGAGGCGCGAAACGGCGGGGAATTTCTCGATCATGTCGCACAACAAACCGGGTTGACGGTCCGGGTCATCACAGGCGCAGAGGAAGCCCGCTTAATCTTCCTTGGCGTGCAGAACAGCGTCGCTCTCCCTGAGCCGCCTACCCTCGTGATCGATATCGGAGGCGGTTCGGTCGAGGTGATCGTCGGGAACCGGGAAACGATCTATCAGGCTCGCAGCCTCAAGTTGGGAGCGATTCGGCTCAAAGATTTGTATCTGACCAAGACGCCGCCCTCTAAGGCGATGCTGCACGAACTCGAAGAGGCTGTGACCGGTCAACTCAAGCAGGCGCTCGGTACCTATAAGACAAAACGCGTGGAGCAGATCATCGCCACTTCCGGGATGGCGGGCAACCTGGCCGAAGTCATTTATCTGCAGCGCACGGGCCGCCCGCTCCAGCAGCTGAACCTCACGAAAATTTCGGCGAAAGAAATTGCCGCCGTTGAAAAACGTCTGGCCGACGCCACGCTGAAAACCCGGCTGGCCATGCCGGGGCTTGATCCCAAACGCGTGGATACGCTGCTTCCTGCGACGATGGTGTTTCGAATTCTGCTCGACCTGTTACGGAAAGATGAGCTGACGATTTGCGACAAGGCGATCCGGGAAGGGATCATTTACGATTTTATTCAGCGGCACCACGAGGGTATTCAGGCGGAGCGGGACATTCCCGATGTCCGGAAGCGGAACATTCTGGCCCTGGCTCGCCGGTGCCATGTCTCCGAGACGCATGCGCTCCATGTCGCCGGACTCGCCTTACGCCTGTTCGATCAAACCACGTCGTTGCACGGATTCGGGCAGCGGGAGCGTGAGTGGCTGGAGTTCGCGGCCATCCTGCACGACATCGGATATTTGATCAATTCACGCCAGCATCACAAACATGCCTACTACTTGATCAAGAACAGCGATCTTTCCGGATTCACCGCCGAGGAAATCGATCTGGTGGCGAATGTCTCGCGGTATCACCGCCGCTCGGTACCGACGCGGAAGCACAGTGAGTTCACCGCGTTGCCGGAAGGGAATCAGCGCATCATCAACGTGCTGTCGGCCCTGCTCCGTATTGCCGACGGATTGGATCGAAGCCAGTTTTCGGTGGTGCGGAATGTCGAGGTCAAAATCGGCAAGACCGTCGTCATCACGGTGGACGTGTCGGGTGATGCCGAGCTGGAAATCTGGGCGGCGCGGGGTCGCAGCGATCTCTTCGAGAAGGTGTTCAAGCGGCCGGTTCAGTTCGTCACCACAAGCCAGGAAGACGACGTCACCTAACCCGCATTATTCATGAGCGCTTCTGCTGCAATCGCCGATCCGCTGCTGCGACGAGCCTTCGGCCGCCGGTCTCGCGACGTGGCTCGACAATTTCGCGACGAACCGTCATGAATAATGCGGGCTAAAGCGTCTGCCGCGTCGGCCTCTGTTTCCTCCGCCCTCCCTCGCACGGTGCGCATGTGCGAAGCCCTGTCTGTCTCTATGAGCAGTCTCGAGTATCCCGGCAGATCCGGTTTCACGATGCGCAACCGGTATTCGCTACTTGTTGGATTGGCTTGTGAGTCGGCTGGTGATCATGCGAGAGCCCGCAGTTGTGCTGCCGTCAGCCACCATTCGAGTCGTCCTGCCGCGGGCCTCACGGACTCTTCGATGTGGATCAGGCAGGCTCCTGCTTTTTTGAGTGACAGGCCGCTGCAGGGCTTTCCCGTGAGCAGGATTCCCGCGGCCAGGCTCAGGTGAGGTTCATGGCCGATACAGAGCGCGACGGCGTCCGGCGGCAGCGCATCCAGCAGCGCAAACAGGGTGCGAGGTGCCGCTGTTGGATCGAGTTCGCTGCAGATCCGGATCTTCGGGTTGGAACGAATCAAGGGTTGAAGAATGGCGGCGGTGTCGTGCGCACGCGCCAGGGGACTTGAAAGGATATGCGTCGGTTTGATGCGCAGATTGAGCAGTCCCTTGCCGGATTCTCGGGTTCGCGCTGCGCCTTTGTCGGTCAGTGGACGGTCCTGTTCCTGCCCGCTCCACTCCTGACGCTCGATCGCGATACCATGTCGAAAGAAGAGGCAGTCCATCGGGCATCCTCCGGCAGGAAGAAAGTCGGTGGTCAGGTGGCCGTTACTAGTTCAATCGGTACTCGAAGTCTTGCCGCTGCTCTCCGGCCGGCCTCTCTCACTTCCACTGTGAGGCTGCCATGAGAAGACCACGCTCCCCTATTCATACAGCACCGGCCAGTCTCGGGCAAGAAGTCGTTCAGGCGGCTGCCACCTACCAAGCCACGGTGCTTCGTTTGATACGCCACGCGATGGCGGGCGACGGCACCGCTGATACCATCCACTCGATTCGCACCCACTGCCGTAGACTTCAAGCATTACTGGAGCTCTGTGACAATCGTAACCGCGCCGCGGTGATGGCTCAGACCGTGAGTCGCTTGAGTCGGCTGAGGGCTTTGCAAGTCTTCCGGCAATATCTGATGAAGATTGAAGCACCCGAGTCGGACATCACAGCCGTCGAGGCCTGGATCGTCGGACGGGAACACAAGCTGACTCGCGCGCAGGCCTATCGCAAGATTGAACAGGCAGTCTGGAAGCAGGCGCTTCCGCTGATCACTTCCCCGGGTCTTTCCCTGAAGCACCGACTGGAAGTCTTGAGGCACGAGCATGAGCGCGTCCTCTCGCGGCTGATCGAGAAGGCCTCGGAGAAGCCTCGTCGAAAACGTCTCCATGCTCTGCGCCTCGCCCTGAAGACGGTCCGCTATCAGACGGAATGGCTGCCGGGACAAGGGGCAACCAAACAGGATGGGCTGAAACGGATCAAACAGGTGCAGGCCCTATTGGGGCGGTATGAGGAAAGGGCGGATTTCAGGCGCTGGGGCAAGAAGCTGAACCTCACCGTGCAGACACGAATCGAACGGGATTGGAAGCGGGCTCGTCGCCGAGCCAGACGAGTGCCGGAAGAGTTGGCCTGGTTGCTGGACGCACTGGCCGCAGGCCGGCTGTGGAGCGAGGGCGATCGGAAAGGCGCGTTACTGAGCCTGGACAATGTCCGACTTCTCTGAGGAAGGGATGATCAGACGAAAGCCGCCGGGAACCATTTTGATGTGTCCCGCCGCCGGGCTCTCCCCGGCCAGTTTTTTATTCAGTTGCTCCATGCACCGGTCGATTTCCCCGTCATGCATCAGGGCGTCGTCCCCCCAGAGGAGCGTGCTGAGTTCTTCGCGCGGGACCACGCTTCCGACCGTACTGGTCAGTCGCCGCAGTGATTTCCATTCATGAGCGGATAGCGTCAACTTCTGCCCGCGGTACACCGCCACGTACAGACTCTCCGTCAAGGCGAGATCCTCACCGAGTTCCTCCTCCTGTCCTTGTCCCTGCTGAGATCGGCGCAGCAGCGCCCTCACGCGCGCGACCAGTTCGCCCGCTGCATAGGGTTTGACGATGAAGTCATCGGCTCCGCCATCGAGTGCCTCGACACGACGTTCTTCAGATGAATAGCCGGACATGAGAATGATGGGAATGTATTTTGTGGAAGGGTCCTGCCGGAGGCGTTTGCACATTTCCCGTCCGGTCAAGCCGGGCAAGTTATCGTCGGCCATGATCAAGGAGGGCTTGATACGCCACACGTCCTGCATCGCGGACGGGCCATCGAATGCGACATTCGTCCGGAACGACGCTTGCCGAAGGACCTGATCCAACAGCTTAGCCTGACCCTGGTCATCTTCGACAATTTCGATGATTTCTAAACCCATGGAGACAGTCCTCAAATGAATGATCGGCTCAGCGAAGGAGAAACTTGAGACGGAGAAGGATACGGAGAACGTGGGCGTATGCCGGTCACACCAGGCATTCGTCATGCTCCAAAGCAGCCATCTGTTCTACTCGAAGCCAGCCAGGCATTCTGACGAGATTTAGCCACCGCTCCTGGCTAACGCGGGAGTGGTCTCGTCCTCTACCTGGCCGACTTCCCCTTGCGTGCGTAACTTCCGCATGGACTCCTCACACAGTGTGATCCGGATGGCCCCACTCACTCACCGACCGAGCATGGCATCGGCCAATTCGCTCAGCGTGAGCGGCTCCATCACGCCGGCCTTATGCCGTCCCCTCGCCGTGCCGTGGACGGCTTCAAGAATCGCTGCTGTAGTCTTTCACATCGCAATCCATCACGTGTATCCGGCGTCTTGCACGAGGCGCTGTGCGCTCTCACTCCATGCCCAGCTACGTCCAAGCTCCACCAGTCTCGTGCCGCATGCAGCACACGTATGATCGACACACTGTCAGGATGCGGGAGGTAGAAGATCAGGTAGTTGTCGAAGTCCTTGATGCGCCATTTGCGCATGTTCGCCAGGGCGGGATGCTGCAGTGTCAGCGGTGCACCCATCATGGGCTGTTCAGCGAGATCATTGAAGCTGGCTTCGGCGTTGGCCAGGAAGCGTTCCGCGGTGTCCAATCCCACGTTGTCCGTCAGGTAGACGAAATGCTCAACCAGGTCGCGCCTGGCTCCCGCCCGCTGGTAGGCCGTCGGCATTAGCGCTGCTTCTTTCGTGCTCCCAGCTTCGCCAAGGCCTCTTGGCGAATGGCACTCCAGTCAGCTGGTGTCATTTCACTCTCGCGGCTGTTCAGTCCTTCCAATAGTTTCGCTTCGAGTTGTGCTTCGGCTTTGCGTTTCTCGTCGGCGCGGATCAGCTCGCGCACATATTCGCTCACGCTGCTATAGCGGCCTTCGGCGATCTGCCCATCCACGAACTGCTTCAAGGGGTCGGGTAAAGAAATGTTCATGCTCTGCACGGCGCACCTCCTTTCGCGTCCACGATGCCACGAATGGCATATAATAGCAAGAATTGTCATTCAATGCCTCGTGAGAACATTGAAAATGGATTGAATGAACACTCTGCCGGCCATTCCAGTGGTTGGTTTCGGGCATTGTGGGTGGCAGCGTTCGAGCATTACAGGTGACTGATTTGCAGCATGCTGGTGGCTGGTTTGATCAGAAGACACAATCTGGCCAAATACGGGATTCGACCACCTGCTGTCGCAGCCGATAGCGACTGCGATGCCCGGCGCGTCTCAGGCGGATCTTCATCGCGTGGACTTGCGTCCACGGTACGGTCTAACCGGAAGGCCATGCACCGTAACCAGAACGTTTTCCCTTCAGACCGTTTCAGATTGGGGAAAGCGTACGAATCGCTACCCCGGAACGAGATCAACCATGGGCTGGTGGACGGCAGACATACGCAGAAAGCGAACGGTCGGCGGACTGGGCGAGGCAGAAAGCGGCTATTTCGAGGCGCCCAAAATACGGTGCAGGTGTTTGAACCAGGGGATGTTCGATCCAGTGGACTCGCCGTTCTTCTCGCCGCCACGAGGCGATGAAGCCTGGCGACCGCTCAGACGATCGATGCGTTCGGCGACGTCCTTGAACGTGGGTTCTTCCCGCCTGATCCAGCGGTAATGCTCAAGTGTATCGTCGATTCGTCCCAAGGATTCGAGTGTGCGCGCGAGCAGGTACCGCACCTGGATGGTGTCGGCGGACGCGACACGTTGTGCCTGCAGGGCTTTTCGAAATGCGATGGCTGCTTCCTCAGACTGGCCGATGGATTTCAGGCAAATGCCGACTTGCGCCATGGCCCTGAATGTCAGAGCCGCATCCTGGGCGGCGAGGGAAAACTGTTGCAGCGCATCTTTATGCAACCCGACTTTCTTGAGCGCCAGGCCACGTTCGTAGGCCTCCCCCGCGTCATGGCTTGGCGGATGGGCTGCTGTGGTAGCCTCCACGGTCTTGACTGATCGGTCGCCGAGGCTTGGAGTGGAAGCGGTTCGGGATGCGAAGGTGGCGAGCTGAGCCTGTTCTGCCGCATCCTGTTCCGGAGTCATCGCCGTGAGAGCATCGGTGTCCGTGAGCGGGAGAATGCCCCCTTTGCTCCGGTCTTTCGCCGCCTGCGCCACGATCTTGGTTGAAAGAAACGGGGCCTCCTCTGCGAAACCATAGGTCAGGGCCGTATCGCACAGTTGGTTGATCAGGCGTGGGATGCCGCCGGTCAGCCGATGAATCATACGAGTGGCATGGTGCGTGAAGATCGGTTCCTCGCGGCCCGCGACTCGCAGGCGGTGGGCAATGTAACCCAGACTGTCTTCTTCTTTGAAGGGTTCGAGGCTGTAGTCCACCATCACGCGCTGGGCGAACTGTGTCAGGTCCTTGCGTTGGAGGAGCTGTCGTAAATCCGGCTGTCCGGAGAGAATAATCTGGAGGATGGGCGCCTTGTCTTTATTGAGGTTGGAGAGCAGGCGCAGTTCCTCCAAGAGATTCGCGCCGAGATTCTGTGCTTCATCGACGATCAACAACACGCGTCGCTTGGCAGAAGCTTCCTTGTCCAGAAACTGCTGCAAGGCATGAAACCCTTCCAGCTTATCCAGACTCTTCTCATTCTGACCGAAGGCCAGCAGGATCCAGGGCAGGAGTGTTTCCATTCCTGCATGGGTATTCGTGATGAGTCCGGTCGTGAAATGGTTCCGATGCTCGGCAAGGATCTGCTGGATGAGCGTGGTCTTGCCCATCCCGGGTTCTCCGGTGAGTACGACGAACCCGGGATGGGCAAGGATCCCGTATCAGCGCAAGACGATGGGTCTCGCCTCGATAGAGGAAATCAGGGTTCGGAACCAGGGTAAACGGTTTGAGCGTCAGATTGTAGAAACGTTCGTACATAGCTTCCTACTTACGGAATAAGGAAGGAGAGGTCAACTACATTCGTCTTCAGAATTTAGTTTCACCGTGAGTGAGACGCTGAGGCCGAGGCCAAGCAGTGTATTGGACCGATAGCCCGTAGGGAGCAACGTATTCGATTAGAAAGCCCACTGTTTGTGGCCTTGTCAGAGGGGGTAAGCAACACCGGAGCGCAGGCTTTGTAAGGCCAGGAAGCAGGCCCGTGTCACGGCGTCGATCTGCTCAAACGGGATGACCGGGGCTTGTCCTCCCGCAACGGATTTGACAAACCGCGACATTTCTTCTGTAAACCCCTTGTCCCGTTTTGCGGTCTTGAACACGGTACTCTTGCCGTCTTTATACGTCTGCGTTTCTATGAAGTCGTTCATGACGAGCGACTTGCCGTCCGCATGGGCCTCAAAGCGTTCTTTCGGAAGTTCGCTGCTTCCCTCTGCCGTGTAGATGATGGTGCCGATGGATCCGTCTGCAAAATTCACCACGATACTGCATTGGTCGTCAGTGATGCCGGAGCTATGACGTCCGATTCTGGATGCATACACCGAAGTGGGCGGCGAGGCCGAGAGCGCTTGCATGTAATCGACGAAATGACACATTTCGCCGATGAGGCGCCCGCCTCCTATCTCCGGATGTTGTACCCAATGATCGGCTGGAATGCGTCCTGCGTTGACTCGATACAGCATGACGAGCGGATTCACGCGCGATGCGAAAAACCTCCCGGCTTCCTGTGCATGTGGAGAAAACCGCCGGTTGAAGCCCACCATCAGATGCAACCCGTCGGGTGCCTTCTTCTCATAGACGGAGCGGATGTCCTTCAGTTCATCTTCCGTCAGGCAGAGCGGTTTCTCTACGAACACATGCTTGCCCGCAAGCAGTGCTTTGATCGTCAGGGCGGCGTGGCTGTCATGGCGGGTTCCGATCAGCACCGTGTTGATGGCCGGGTCATCCAGAATGGACTGGCTGTCGCTCGTGCAATAGGCGGCAGTGATTTTCCCGGCCAGGGTCTTCGCTGTGATTCCCGAGGCGGTACAGATGCCGCGAATGCCGACGTGTTCCATGTTTTGCAGCGGCGGGAGCAACATATCCTTTACGTGGTTTCCAGCTCCGATGATTCCCAGCATGACCGGGCGAGCGGCCTGCGCTGTCCCGACGGCAATGGTTCGCGGTAAAGGACGAGCCCGATCGGAGGGATATGTGATGACCATTGCGATATAGGGTGTCGAGCCCTCCATCATCAACGCATAGGCCGACTCCGCCTGCTCGATGGGAAAGCGATGGGTGATCAGCGGCTTGAGGCGCACCTTCCCTGTCGCAACGAGTTCGAGAAACGCCTGCATGTTACGCTGTTCTGTCCAGCGTACGTATCCGAACGGGTAATCGTGCCCATGTTCCTCGTAGGCCGTGTCGTAGCGTCCGGGGCCGTAGGACATGGAGAGGCGCAGGTCCAACTCCTTCTGATAGTACGGTTCACGGGGCACATTCATTCCCACCGCGCCGACCACCACCACCCTCCCCTTTTTTCTCGCGATCTCGCCCGCGGCCTCAATGGGGCCGTTATCCTTGGTGCTGGCCGTGACGATCACCGCATCGACGCCGTGGCCGTCTGAAAAGGCGGCGGCAGCATCCGCAAGATCGGAGGACAGCGCTACCATATCCGCTCCCGACTCACTCGCCAACTGCAACTTGGATTGATCGACATCGGATCCCAGCACACGGCAACCGGAGGCCTTCAACAATTGCACGGTCAGTTGGCCGAGCAGTCCAAGGCCGATCACGGCGATCCGGTCTCCCAGCCTGGGCTCCGCCTGACGAACGCCCTGCAGAGCGATGGCTCCGAGCGTCACAAAAGACGCATCCTCGGAATCCACGCCGTCCGGAATTTTCACGCAGAGATGTTTCGGCACGTAGATCATTTCGGCATGGGACGCATAGTTTTGCCCGGCACAGGCAACGCGGTCCCCGACCGTAAAGGATCCCGCGTCGCGAGCAGCCTCCAGCACGGTGCCCGCGCAGCTGTAGCCCAACGAGGCCGGCGAGTCCAGTTTATCGAACACGCGGGAGAGCGTGAGCGCGAGTCCGTCTGTTTGAATCGCGGAGAGGACCTTCTTGATCTTCTCCGGGCGTTCCATGGCCTTACCCACCAGCGACTTTTTCGTGCTCTGAATCGTGGACTTCTCGGTTCCCGGGCTGATGAGGGAGGCTTCATTGAGCACGAGCAGCCCGCAACCTCGCAGTGAAGGCGGAGGGACCTCCTCTACCTTCACCGCTCCGGACCGTTTATGTTGAAGAATTTGTTTCATGGAAGAGACGGCCGGCGCCGGAATGGTTCTGTGATCAACTGTTTCCCTTCAGCAACTGCCGGACGTGTTTCCAGGCTTGTCCGAATCCCCAGGAGTGGGTACCCGGCTGCCCTGCCTCGCGGGTCTGATCCCCTTCCAGACTTGAGAGGCGAACGGCCGTGTCCTTGAAAGTCCGGTCGGTGCGGAAAATCAGGCGATATTGCTCAAGAGCCTCCGGTTTTTCTCCCAACTGTTCCAAGGTTCGCCCCAACAGATACCGTACGCTTAAACTTTGCGTGCGCGGCGCGCTGTAATCCGTGCAGGCCTTTCGAAATGCCGCCACGGCCTGGGGGACAAGACCAAGCGCCCGGTAGCAGAGCCCGATCTGTCCAAATGCCCGAAGGTGGTAGGCCGGGTCGCGTGCGGCCTGCTCGAACTGGGCGATCGCGGCGATATAGTCCTGAGATTTCCGGAGCGTCATTCCCCGCTGATAGTAGGGTTCTGCCGCGCCGACAGGTTGTTGGCTCTCGATTTGCGGTGGAGACTCACGCGATGGCAGAGAGTGCGCGATGGATTCCTGTGCATCGGGCTCCTCCGCATCCTTCCCTGCCGCGAGCTCTTCCAGATCGTCCAGTTCCGCCAGCGGCAGGATTCGATTCTTTCGTCGATCGAGCGCCGCCTGCGCCAGCAGTTTCGCGGTGATCCGCGCGGCCTGCTGCGCATACCCATAGGTCAAGGCCATTTCGCACACTTGGTTGATCAAACGTGGATTTCCCTGGCTCAAACGGTAGGTCAAGGCACAAGCCGGGGCGCTAAAGAGCGGTTGCGTCGATCCTGCGAGCTGGATACGGTGGCGAATATAGTGCGCGACTTCTTCCTCCGTGAAAGGTTGCAGATGGTAATCGACCACGACCCGCTGCGCGAACTGGGTCATATCGACCCGGCGCAGGAGTGTTTGCAGATCCGGCTGGCCGGAGAGGATAATTTGTAGTTGCAGCGTCTTTTCCTGATTCAAATTGGAGAGCAACCGCAACTCCTCGAGTAGTTTGACGCCCAGATTTTGCGCCTCGTCCATGATCAGTACCACCCGCCGGTGTCGTGCCCTTTCCTGGGCAAGAAAATTGGCGAAGAGATGCTGGGCTTCGACCGGATCGACTTGTTTGTTATTCAGACCAAGCGCAAAGAGAATCCACGGCAGCAGATGATCCACATCGTAGCGGGCATTGGTGAGGAAGCCGATCGAAAAGGCGTCGCGGGTATCCGCGATCAATTTTTGAAGCAGCGAGGTCTTACCCATTCCGGGATCGCCGGTCAGCACCATGAATGGGGCTTCGGTGAGGAGGCCGTACTCCAACAGGCTGTAGGCGGTGCGGTGAGTCGAACCAAGATAGAGAAACTCACTGTCCGGCAGCAGCGAGAACGGTTTGCTGTGGAGGCGGTAGAAGCTTTTATACATCGATGGCCTATATCATTCTCTTCATGGTCGCCGGCGTGGCCGTCGCGTGGCCCACTTTGTTGACGACCGTCCCCAGCACAGGTGTCGACGGTTTGATGAGCGATAGCGCTCGTTCCACATCTTCCGCTTTTGTACGCCCCTCTTCCACCACCAACAAAAGAGCGTCCAGATGGGGTGCAAAAGCCAGGACGTCCGAGGTCTTCAAGAGCGGCGGTAGGTCGAACAGGATCATACGCGATTGGTAGCGGTGCTTGCACTCCTCGACCAGGGCCAACATCTTCGGTGACGTCAATGCTTCCGCCGAGTGCGACACAGCCCGTCCTCCGGGCAGAAGAACGAAGCGGCCGATACCGGGATGCACCAGTAATTGTTCGATCGGCACATCGTCCAGCAAATAGTCGGCCAGTCCCTGGCACTCACCCAGATCGAACATCTCATGCACGCTGGGGTGCCGGAGATTCGCGTCGACCAGCAGCACGGATTGCGTCACGTCCATGGCCAGACTGGCGGCCAGATTAACCGCGGTGAAGGTCTTTCCCTCCCCCTCGCCCGGGCTGGTCACGCCGATGACATTCCAGCCTTTTTCCCGGATCCGATGCATGACTTGTGTGCGCAAAATCTTGAAGGCATCTACGAATGGCCCGGCGTCGAATCCGGCCATAATGCGCTGTTCACGCAACACCGGCTCGGGAACCTGTACCGATCGCGTACGTGTGTAGACGATAGGGGCCGGCACGGATCGCATGGAGTGGGTACGTTCGGGCTTAGGAGCGGCATGGCCCTGGTGTTGTTGCTGTTTGTATCGATCAAGCGCAGCTTGAAACCATTCCATGGTAATCCCTTTCATGCTAGGCTGAGGTCGAGGTCAAGAGTGAGCTCAGCAGACTCTTGCAATCTCAGCCTCGGCCTGAGCCTAAACCTTTGAGAAAGCTGGTGGGCGTTTTCACCATCCTGCTCCTACTCGATACCGAATTTTCTAAGCGCTGCGTACCACACCACATCTAACGGGGTCCAAAACAGATGGCAGATGAGCAACAACAGGGCCACCGTTCCCAGGCCCGCGAGACGAATCCTGTTTCTTCTGGCGAGTGCACGAGCCAGATCTGCCCGATTGGGCATGTAAGGAATGACCGCCAGGGGGAAGGCCTGCGACACTCGCGCCAGTTGTTCAGGGGTACGAATTGAATGGTCGAGATGCTCCGTGAGCGCGGCGGCCCCCGCTCCTCCCGCCAGCGCCAGGATGAATCCCAACAGCACAATAGCTTTCCGGTTGGGCTTCTCGGGCGACTCCGGCAGTCCCGGCGGATCGATAAGAGAAAATCGCTCGCCCTTTCGCTGAACTTCGAGGCCCTCCGACACCTTTGCTTCCAGAAGCCGGGAGCGAATGTCCTGGTACTTTTGAGAGGAGGTGTCGCGGTCGCGCGCGAGCGTCAAATAGTCCGGTTCCAGTGCCGGTGTCCGCTCAATGCGTTGCGCATAATCTTGAAGCCTATGTTTGACGGTCGCGCGACTGGTTTTCAAGGCTTGCAGGGAAGAATTCACAGAATTGAGTTGAGCCTGGATATTGATGTAAGCCGGATTCTCCGGTCGCTGCAACGGCTTGTTGCCGGCACTGGTGCCGATCCGGCGGAATTCCCGTTCCAGCGCGACGATCGTGCGTTTCGTCTGGAGCACGTCCGGATGATCCTGCCCGAGGCGGTCGGCGAGCGTGGCCTGCCTGGCCCGGGCATCGGTCAATTGTTTGGCGATCTCTTCGGTTTCCGGGTTCGCACCGGTGTCCCTTTCCAGCGCTGTGATTTCCTGTTTCATCTTAATCACGTCCGGATGATCGGGTGAAAGATTCGCGGCCACTCCGGCGTATTCGGCCCTGAGCCCGCGCAACCGCTCTACGCTATCGAGGATACGTTCTCCCGTGACGGAGAGGATGGGGGTATTCGGCTTGATGGTTGCCAGTTCCCCATCAAGATACGACTTGCGTTCCTCGAGGCTGCGAATTTGCTGGTCGAGGTCCATCAGTTCACGATCGGCCTGGTTCATCATCTGGAGATTCAGGGGCATTAACTCGGGCAACGCACCTGCCGCTCGTTGTTTGAACTTGGATAACTTGGCTTCAACCTCTTCGATATGGGCCGCGAGGCTCTCCGCCTCCTGCTTGAGGAACGTGGTGGTTTCCTGCGCCTGCCGTTCGCGGCTTTTGAGATTCTCGCCGAGAAACAGGCTCGTCAACTCATTGGCCACCCGTTGGGCCGTTTCAGGCGATCCGCTATTATAGGAAACAGTGAAGGCTATGGTGGCCTTGGTCGGATGTTGCGTCCGTTTGTCGATCACATCGGCGCTGATGACTTCAACTTCGATGTCCTTGATGAAACGTTTGATGACCCCTTCGGTGGGGTTGTCGCGTCTCATTTCGGGATACAGATTGTACTGCTCCACGACCTTCCAAAGGCTGGAGCGGCTCATCACCTGTTGTTTGATCATTTCGATCCGCTGATCGGCGTAGCTCGTAATGGTGCTATGGACCAACTCTGCAGGCACTTCTTGTTCTTCGATCAGAATGGTGGCGGTAGACCTAAACGTCGGCGGCCACAGCATAGCCGCAGCGATGCTCAAGGTCAGAAAAAGTCCCGCAACGAGCAGAATGATTGTGCTTCTTCGACGAACTACCTTGAGGTAATCCTGAAGGGTCACAGAGGATTCTGAGTCCTGCAACCGTTGTTGGTCCTGCATAGAAATATCCTTCTAATACGAGATCGCGAGTTTTGGCGGATAGTACGTCAACATAAACATGAGCATGTTGGACATCACCGGTTCGCTGAGTGTATCGATGTCCCGCCACCGATAACCATAGGAGGCTTCGGCCTTCCACCATTCTGATATGTTCCACATCAATTTCGGTGAAAGATAGATAAGCCGTTGTTCGGAGAGTGACCTTCCTCCGACCTGAGAACTGGCTCCAGACACAATGTATCCTGCAGCATCTAAAGAAACGGTAAGACTTTCCGTGACATCGTAAGAAATTACTGCCCCGAGACGATCAGTTTTAACTAAACTGCCGAAGCCGCTGGGGAATATGTCCCTTGTTATACTCAGTTGCACACTGGCCTTTTCAAACTCTTGCGTCAAATTGGCACCATAGACCCAGATCGTGTCCTTTGTAGTTTGATTCAGTCCACCCAACTGGCTAGTGGAACTAAGAAAACGTGGGCCTCCGTAGCCCGTGACCTTTAGGCCTTCGGTGAACGCGTGATTGAAAGAGAAGAGGGTTCCAGGGTAATAGGCCCTTAATCCAAACGGAGCATTCGTTGTATGAAAATTGGTATAGGTGGCCGCTACCTGGACATCATCACGTTCCGTGAAGTGATATAAAAAGCCGGCTGAACCACCGAACACTTGGTAGTCGACTAAGCCGAACCGCACGCCGTCCTGGTAACTAGCATCGGTGAATTGAAATGTACTTTGAAAAGCCAATTTTTCGGTGATCATTCTGGTCCAGCTGGGGGTGAGATTCCAGAGATTCCGTTGGGTAAATCGTAGTACGATGCCGGTCGTCAACAACTCGCCCATCAAGGTATTATCTCTGGTAAAGCCTCCTTTGAAACCCCATTCGTCCTTCTCGGTCCGATATCGCACTTTAAGAGGTAGGAACACATTGGTGAATCTAGTCGTTTCTCCACCATAGTAGTCGACGAAATCGAGTGCGGCTCTGCCGCTCACCTCCAGACGCTCGGTCTTACCGGCAAATTCGGCCCCCGGGGAAATCCAGTATCCATATGTTGGATCATGGGGTAACGGGGTCAGCAAAAGATTGTCGTTATAGTAGGCCTTCGTGCTCAATGACGGCACCACTGACCATTCGGCCGCCAGACATGGAACGGTGATGGCCAAGACCAGAGCCGCAATCGAAAAATCAGACAGATGTCTTCTCGACGTCGAATCTCTCAACACCCTCTTGCAACTCAGCAACGACAACTTCACGAGTTACGGCACCATCACGACGTCGCCGCGCTGCAAGATGATATTCTGTTCCAGATCAATGCCCTTCCGCACATCACCGTACCGGAACGGAAAGGTCTGCTGCTGTCCCATGACCCGGCGCACGACCTTGATATCGTTTTCCGCCGCAAAGGGGGTCAATCCGCCGGCGAGGCTCAAAGCTTGAAGGACATCGGTATAGTGGCCGACCAGGAATTCGCCGGGCTTCGCTACCCGTCCTACGACATAGACCTTGTAACTCAGCGGTTTGAGAACGGCCACCGTGATGTTGACGGCAGGAATATATTTAATCAATCGTTTGGCGAGGTCTATGCGCAGTTCCTCCACCGTTCGACCTTCGGCCGAGACATCTCCGACCAGTGGAAAAGAAATCATGCCATCCGGCCGGACGACCACCTCTCTTGTCAGGTGCTCATCTTTCCAGACGGAAATGAGCAGGACATCTTCAGGGCCGAGCTGGTACCCCTGGTCGGAATTGGATACCTCCTGAGAGGCCCCGCGCACGTCAGCGGATTGGCAGCTTACAGTGGCAGTCAGAAACATTCCTATGAGCAATCCTAACGTAATTCTCTGAACGATCTTGAAACTCAGCTGCATGGTTCACGACTCCTATCCGCTCGTTCGGGCGAACAATTCTTGCGCTTCACGTCGCCCTTGGAATTGTTCTGTGCTCTTGAGCGCTTTTGCGAGATACACCTTGGCTTCCACATTTCGGCCCGACTGATAGAGCGCCGCGCCAAGGTGGTAATTAAGTGTCGGGAGATCCGGGGCTTTCACAATCGCTTGTCGCATGATGCGTAGCGCTTCTTCGAGATGCCCCATTTTTAGTCGCACCCATGCCAGCGTATCGAGAAACAGTGGGTACGGGGCGTCTTTTTCGAATTCACGGCTCAACAAAAACGCACGCTCCAGGTTCGGCGCGTCGTGTTTGTGATCCGCCAACAGTGCCGCCAGATTGTTGGCCGAGAAAATATTGCGCGGATTCATGCGGAGTACGGCGTCATAGGCCGCAATGGCCTCATCAACTGAATTTTGGCTCGCCAACACGGACGCCAACAACATGTGTAACTCTTCACTGGCGGGGTTTGCGGTTAAGCCCTCTTTCAGGGTTCGAACCGCGTTGTCTGCCTGTCCCTGTGCCATTGAGAGTGTCGCCGCGTCCAGCCAAGGGGTGAGCCAGCGCGGATTGATTCTGATCGCTTCACGGAATTGGGCCATGGCCGAATCCCGCCGTCCAATGAGGGTCAAGACTTCTCCCATCAGGCCATGGGCGTAGGGATGATTGGGATGTGCGGCAATGATACCCTCTAGGCGGCGTCTTGCACGTTCGGGTTGCTTCTGTTGAAGATCGAGTCGGATGACGGCCACCAGAGGTCCCTGAGCATCGACTGCCATTGTCGCCGCACGCTCATAGGCCGCGATGGCCCCGGCAAAATCCTTGCGGCTCTCGAATAATCTACCCTCCGCCATAAGGACAGCGGCGCTTTCTCCCTGCAATTGCCGTAGGCGACTTAGAATCGACGCGGCGTGATTCCAATCTCCGGCCGCAAGGTCCAAACCGAACAAGAGCTCCATCGCCTCCCGATGATCGGGATGAGATGTCAGGATGGCCTTCAAGCGCGCCCTGGCGCTTTGCGGTTGTCCACTTCGACTCTCCATCATAGCCAGAGCGAATCGAGCCTCGACCAGACTGGGCTGAAGTGCCACGGACCGTTCGAAACTCTCACGGGCTAACGATGAGTCACCCGTCATTAAGTACGCTTGGCCGAGCAGGTACTGCACATGGGCGAGTTCCGGCTGATCGCGAAGCACCGTCCGAAATGCTTGCACCGCGTCCTTGCCGTTTCGTCCGATCAAGGCCATCTTTCCCTGCAGGATCAATCCCTGAGCCGAACGAGGATTCTGCCGCAAGACTTCCGACAGTCGTTGCTCGGCTTCCGCCTGACGTCCGGCGTGGAAGTCGAGCTGTGCGATTTTGACCTCCGCATCCAACCCCGCCGGCTTCCTGACGTAGTCCTTCGCAAGTGTTTCATAGACCCGCTTGGCTTCCGCGAGATCCTTATGAGACTCATACAGCGCTGCCAATGCGAATGGTATTTGAGTCGAATATGGCAGCAGTTCGGCAGCTTGTCGAAGTGCAACCCGTGCTGCCTCCTTTCCCCGGCGCATGTTTAAAAAATCAGCCAAGGCCAACCAGGCCTGGTCGTTCTCAGGGAACACCTTGAGCGCGTCGCGCAGCACGGCTTCGGCCTGATCAGTCGCCTTGAGCTGTTCGAAAAATCTGGCCAGTTTCAGCCGATGGTCATATATCGTGGGCTCTTCCTGAATGATCTGGCGCAACACCTGCTCCGTGGCCTTGTCGTCGTGAGCTTCGACGAGGATAGTTTTCAAATTGTGCAGGAGATCCAGGTGATGTGGATGTGCCTGGAGTGCACGTTGCAACGTCGCTCTAGCATCCTGCAAGCGATGGTTCTGACCATATAGCGTGGCCAGGAGAATTGCGACATCCGGCTCGGTCGGGTACTTTTTACTGAGTTCCTCCGCCCGGACCATCGCCTGATCCATCTTGTCCTGCTGCGCGAGCAAGGCGATCTTCAGGGCCTGGGCCTGTGGGTCTTGCGGATGTTTTTTGAGAACCTTGTCGGCCGTCCGCCCTACCTCATCCGCGAGTTTGGCCTCGAGGTAGTACTTGGCCAAGATAATGAGGGCCTCTTTGTGGTCCGGTACGATATCGATGACCTGCTGGTAGTTGGCGACCGCATTGCGCCAGTTCTCTTCCTTTTCTTCGACCTGTGCCACGATAAAATAGGCGTCGGCGTCTTTGGGATCGATCTTCAGTACGTTTCGCAATGCTACACGGGCCTTCGGAAAGTTCCCCGCCTGGATGTAATCCTGCGCCTTGGCGCGGTATTGGGCCTTGCGCTCCTGCGGGCCCCCACAGGCCGACGAGGTGAGTATCAACGCCAGCCCGATGATGATGGTGACCAGCCTGCGGGGGGCAGGCTGGAGTCCGGTCATGGGGAACATACGATGCACTGGTTGTCTCACTCCTAGAGCCATGCCTTTACACCCAATCCGAATAGGACCCATAAAGACAGGAACCCCAATTGCTTGACTCGATCTGTAAACGTATGGAGCAACAGTTCAAATGAGAAATACAACACAATGAGTTTGGCCGCCAGAATGCTCAGAGTCGGCATATCGGCACGCATTTCGGGCAGCAGGGGGACGATCAAGGCGAAAAATACCATCAGATAATCCAACGGTGTAGTTTGAAATCGATTACCACGGCTGAAGCGCATGCTCAACAACACCAGGAGGGCAATCAGGGCCAAGAGCGTATTGTAAGTGACGTAGATAGGCCAGATGTCGGACATGCCGGATTGTTCGCCCATATACATCAGAAAGGCGCTACCCACATACAGCCCTCCTCGTACAAAATGGGAGCGATACTGGGGCATGAACCATGGACCTGCCATGACGACCACAAAGAGACTGATGGCAGCGAATCCGACATCCGTTGGCACGTGCCCGGGCAGGAAGACATTGGCGACCAAAAAAAACGGCACAACGACGGCCAGAAATCTCGGGGCCATATCGCTGAGCCACAATCCTGCCCTGGCCAGTTTGGTGTCGGAGAGGACACGTCCGCTCGATGAAACAGACAACGGAACACGGCGCCGCTCAGTTGTGACGAACAGGGCGAACATGGCCGTGGCAAAGGCGCCATACATGGCAAAAATCAGGGTATCGGATTGCCAGCGCAGAAGATAGGCGAGGCCCACCATCACCGCCTGTATCCCGTAGATCACGATGACGGCTTCAAGGGCACCAACGGCGCCCGCCATAGTGATCCCTATGCCGTCGGATATAGAAAGGACCGACACGAGCCTCCACTGCCCGCGGGCCTCCAACATGGCTCGACACAGCGGAATCATGAGGCGCACCGGCATTGCCAGCGACAAGATCTGCACCACCGGAATCGCCTCGTCCCATTTTCCTCCCCAGAGACCGTGAATCGCCGCCGGAGCGGCCAGCGCAAGGCCGAAACAGGCAAAGGTCGACACCACGGCAAGGAGACGAGTTCCTCTTACAAACAGGTCCGTTTGGCGAGAGGTTTCGTGGCCCAGGGAGGAGAACGTCGGCATCATGACGGTGTCCAGGCTGCTTGTGACCAATGCCACTAGGGCGAGGCTCAACTGATACCCAAAAAAATAGACACCCAACAGTTCTTTGCTCTGGAGGAGACTAATTGCAAGATAATCACCGTTGATGGTGAGTGCACTTGCCAATGCGGTGAGCATCACCCACCGGCTGTCCTGGAAAATCCCACAGATGGAAGGCCAGGTCAGTGGCCGGTTCGGCGGCCAGCGTCTAGCCCAGTACCATCCAAGCGCCGTTTCCACCAGGGCCACGACACACAGCGGCAACACGAAGCTCAGCGGCCCGAGGCCCAGCCACGCAAACACGACCATAGACCCATGCCGGGCGAGCGATGACAGGATGATCAGGCGGGAAACCTTGGCGAATTCCAGATCGGCTGACAGTTTCGCTTGGAAAATCATGGCAGCCGTACTCAAGGGCAGCGACAACCCGAGAATCCACACCATTACGCGCAGGGAATGACTGTCGTACAGGCCGGAGAGGATCGGAGCCGCCGCCATGAGGATCGCGAAGCCAACGACGTTGAACAGGAGGGCGAACTTCAAATACATCACGGCCAGGTCTGAATATTGTGTCCCCTTCTGTATCAGAAGGCGTTGGGTCCCGCCGTTTCTCAGCGCCATCACGATGGTCGACCAGGAGATGGCGATGGCGTACAGCGCAAAATCTTCTTTGGCGAGAAGCCATCCGAGGATGAGCTGGGCGATGAGACTTGCGCCCTTACCCACTGCAATACTCAATACCGACCAGAAGAGCCCGGAGGTGATTCTGCTTCCCAAGCGTTTCGCGGAGTCTTGGCCGGCATGCACGGATGACGGTCCGTATGGTTCGGCGCTGCATGGCACTGTCGGTCTTGCTTCCATTCTTCGACGAATTCCTCAGCCCGATTGGGAGAACGATACGGCGTAAGCATCATAGGTTTCCGAGATAAACCGCTCAACTCCGAATTGGCGTCGCCCTCGTTCATAGGCCGCGCGCCGCATGATTCGGAGGCGGTGACGATCCTCGATCAACGTTAGCAGTTTTGACGTGAGGTCGCCGACATCACCACCTCTGAAAAGCAATCCGGTGACCTCATCTTCGATGAGTTCCGCCGTCCCGCCGGTATCGGCTGCGATCAACGGGAGGCCATCCACCAGCGTTTCACAGACCCACATGCTGCAGGGCTCAGGACTGATGCGACATTGCAGCCCCAGATCATAAAACTGATGCTGCTGCCTGAGTGTGTCCGAAAACCCCATGAAGCGAATGCTTTCCGCAGCATTGAAGTGACTTACCAGGCGCTCCAACTCTTCATAATATGGATTCCGTTCGAGTGGGCCTCCGAACACATCGAGGCGTACATCGTGCCCAGCAGTTCTCGCATTCAGCACGGCTTGAATCGCCAGGTGGTGCCCTTTGTCTTCCGTCAGACGCCCGGCGATGACACAGCGAATGTAGTCTTCGCGTCGTTCATTCGGGCCTTCAAATAATTTGGGTGCTGCGTTGTGAATGACTCGTATCGGGACACCCGCGCCTTTCCAGTTGGATCCAATGAAGTCGCTCACGGGAATCAACAGATCGGCCCCCCATTTAGCCAGCAGATGGTTGAACTTCGACCCCAAGCCGAAAAGTCGGCGCTGGCTCATATTTCCGTGGATGTGCCACACCGATGTGTAGCCGAGTTTCCGCAGATGCCCGGCAATGATGTGTTGCGGCAGCCAATGCGCGTGGACGACGCGTATACCTAGCTGCTTGAAAAGCTGGTGCAAGGTTGTCGCGGATTGATACGCCTTGGCCATGACCGCAGGTAATTGCATGAGCGTGCGGGCTGAACTTGTGGCCGTGAAACTCGACAACCCCTCTACCAAATGAACGCGGTTTCCATTGTGTTTCAGCCAATCGAACATGGCCCCTGGCTGTAGACAGACAAACTGCAACTCAGGCGCGTTGCGGGCATAGAGCTTCAATACGGACGCCACTCCGTACCCGTCGTCACCTTTGCACAACATCGCTACTGGATGGCCGCCGGCTACACCGTTGCTCTGCACGATACTGCATTCTCCATGAGGCCGCCCTGACTCAGGTGTTTTGATAGGTGACCCTCAGATCTGCAGTCTCTGGAAAGCTGGCCCCTAACTTCACCTTTACGCGCGATTCACCGTGGACCACGGCCACCATATTATGGCCGTTCCAATGCCAGTCGAGACGTATATCTCCAACTCTGAGCCCCCGGACATCCATCGGGGTGGGCAGCCAACTTCGGGGGATTCCTCCACCGATAACGAGTACCGGCTCCGTTGCTCCCTCATCGAGATAGCCAAGCATGTCTATCTGGAGCAGCGCCATTTCTGCAGCAGTCCAGTAATGAGGCGTGACATGAGGAGGATTGACCCATCCTCGTATATGAACCCATTTTTCAAATGAGTTTTCCTCGCCCTCACCTTCCCACCAGGTATAGAATCCGGGTGAACTCTGGTGGTCCCAAAACCACTGCATCGTGGACCATGCGCGATCCGGATGATCGAGGAACAGCCACTGATGCGCTTCTGCTAATTCGAAATAGGTCCACAACGGTGCCGTCTTGTAATTGCCAATTGCATCCCGACGGCTCTGCCATCTGCGTTCGGCACGATCGGCGAGAGTCTGACGTTGCTCACCTGCCACCCAGCTTGGCCACAGCGCGCTGATGTATGTCCGGTCATTGTCTGTTAGGGGTGTAGCAAAGGCTTTCTGCCAGTTGCTTTTGAGGTCTGCGGCGGTCTTCAGCCAATGGCGTTCCTCCTCGGGATGGTCAAGGCGATGGGCCATCGCCGCTGCTTCCACTAGTCCGCGGTAGCTTATGGCGTTGATAAAGAGTGTTGGCCGATGGTGATCCATTTTCCCAATGATCAGCCCGTCTCGCGCAGGCTCCGCAATCAATGACAAATCTGGTTTCCCCAGATGCTTGGGCACTATCGGTCCTTCAACCGTTTTGTGAATCGGTGAAGTGGCAGTCAGCATTTCCTCGATAAGGCCCACTTTTCGCTGCATGTGCGGCCATAACCAGCGGTCGAATTCCTGGTCGCGTAACTGGCGAGCGACCATGCTGAGCGCCCACAGGGCCAAGCCCGGGGCATCCGCCTCCGGCCCAAACCCGCCGAAGAAATCCCTTTCTGCAAGGTCCTTTGAAAGAATGCGTGCCGTCTCAACCCTGCCTGATCTGGCCAGCGCGGTTATGACATACGCCCCGTCTCGTTGCCAGGCTAGCGGATAGTTTGTGGGATCCCCTGGTCTGGTTTCTCTTCCCACCAAGCCCATTATCAGATGCGCAGCTTGGGCATTCAGGCTCTGTTGAAACCGAGGGTCTGGGAGATCCACGTTCAGTTGGGCGGAGGTCCGCTCGAATGCACTCTCCGGGGGGAGGCCCGGATGTGCGTCATGGACATTGATGGTCCACGGTGTACCCCGCTCAAGCTGTATGCGCGCAAACGCCCATCCCGACGCACTGATTACTTTTCGGTCCGCATCCCCACTTCGATGCCAGTCGGAGGCCCCTTCCTCCCCGAGGTTCACAGCCGTAGGAGCCGGCTGGATGGTCACTGACCAGCGCTCATTTATCCAGAGTGCGTGGCCATCCCAGTGCATCTTGTGAATGGGCCCTCCTGCCGGGCCGGCACTTCGGATCAGCAGCGCTGGGTCGAGAGTGACATTGTCCTGTAGGTTGAGATGGAGTCGCCATTTCCCCCAATCAGATTGCGTCCATTCGGTAGAGTAGTACGGTGTAACGGTTCTCAATCCGGGAAGCGGTTCATTGTCCCGCCAGGAAAATGATTGAACCATATCGTTAAGGGGGATGTTTTCGCTTGTTATGAACTCCCTCCCGTCCGGGGAACTGAGCCATACCGATATGCCGAAGGTGCCTACACCTGGACTAAAGCCGCCACCGGGCTCGTGATAAGCCTTCTGTTCTTCCCGACTACCTGAGGAAGCCAGGAGGACATGCCCCGTGCTACGCGGCCAGGAATCATGGGGCCGCAATCGCATTTGGGTTTTGACCTCGTGGCGCGGCGTCGCCGCCCGAGCGATCGCCGCATTGAATTGCCACCAGTTGTTCATCCCCGCGACGGGTATCAATACAAGTGCCAGGGCAAGGGCGGGAATACGCAGATGACTGCGTGTACCCAGAGCGGCAACCGTTACCAGAAGAGGCAAGAAATGGAGGGCGTAGAGGAAGGTTTCGCTACCGTAAAGCAGGTGTAGGCCAAGCTGGCCGAGGACTGTCAGTCCAAGAACGATTCGAAGCCCTGCGAGGGTTTTGAGAGTGAAAAAAGCCCAGATCCCTATTGCTAGAAGCGGACTCCACACGATCACGCCGATTTGCCCGAGTAGTCCCGACGAACCGGGCCATGACGATTGCATACTCAAGAGCGGCCACCCTGTTTGAGTCGTTCCTGCCATGGTAACTGCCGGGGACACAATGGTGTGGAATACGAAGGTGTTGAAAACTTCAACTACTCGCCCAAAGGTCGGAGAAAACAGATATCGCCCCTCTTCTCGGTCTCCGATAAAAAACACAGCGTTCGGGAAAAAGTGTTTCTCCAGGCCCCATAACAGTGCCACAGTCGACAGTGCAAGGACGGTCAGAACGACTGTGCGTTTCCAATGGTTCCCGACGAACGTGCTGAGTATCCCGGTCATCCAGTTGGTAACGGTGGCGCTGAGGGAGAACGCACTGGCCGCGACGTATTTCCATCCGGCCTGTTTCTTCTCGCTCGCCAGTGCCGCCAGAAGAAGACCAACGGCAATACCCGTCGCACCCAGCGCATAACACTCCGGCACAGAAAGCCAGAACAAGGCCGCCGAGCTGACCGAGCCGAGGACGGAAAACACCACGGCATCAAAGCGGATGCATCCCAGTGCTCTGAGTAGTAGAAACATCGCGACTACGTATCCAGAAGCTATGCTTGCCGTTACTATTTGAACTGCTTTGAACGGCGTAACTCCCAGTTTTCTTAAGGCCAAGGTGGGGGGGAAGGTGAAAAGTGAATGGAGGGGGTGCACTTTGACCCGGTAGTGCCCGCGTGCATGTCGGTCTGTCATGTTCTCAAAAACTCGTTTGAGATCACTTTGAAACCACACATCGTTGATGCTGCTCACAAGTGTTTCGTCGTGAAGACCATACATCATGTAGAACACTACGCCGGAGACGATTGCGAACAAAGAAACGAGAATTGCGTCTTTACCGTCAAATCCTTGGAAGGCATGCTTCATAGAGAACTTTTCTGGTCACCAGTATTCGGGGTACGCAATCAGCCGGCGGGCTTTTGCATGCATCTAATTTAGGTACGACAAAACCCTGGACGTGCCAAAACGCGCAGCGCGGCGAGGGGGTAGGTCGCCTGTTCGTGAGTGTGCCGGATCTTCGGCAACCGTTGCTACCAACTTACGCTTCGAGCTATCGATGCAAACTCACCCCGGCCTGCCGATTGAGAAACCATGCGGTTGTGACAACCTTCTCCACCTGGCCGTCCCGCCTCGACCGTTTTCGGCGAGCATCGATGGCCCTAGAATGCGACCTCACGAAATGACTCCCGGTTCGTATGAAACCAGGCAACTGTCCCCTGTATTCCATTTCGCAATTTCGTTTCCGCCTCAAACCCAAACAGCTGCTTAGCGCGTCTTGTATCAAGGCATCGCCGGGGTTGCCCATTCGGTTTCGCCGTATCCCACACGAGTTCACCCTTGAATCCCACCTCATTGGCGATCAGATGAGCCAGATCTTGGATTGTGATCTCTTCCCCTGTTCCGATGTTCACCGGCTCGTCGCCATTGTAGTGTTCAGCCGCTAACAGAATGGCGCGGGCTGCATCATCCACATAGAGGAACTCTCGCGATGGTGAACCATCTCCCCACAGCATGACCTGCTGCTCGCCCTTGGCTTGAGCCTCGACACATTTCCTGATGAGGGCCGGGATGACATGCGAGGTTTGCATGTCGAAGTTGTCGCCGGGACCATAGAGGTTCACTGGAAAAAGCACAATGGCGTTAAACCCATATTGCTGCCGGTAGGCTTGAGCCTGGACCAACATCATCTTTTTTGCCAGACCGTAAGGAGCATTGGTTTCCTCCGGATATCCCGCCCATAGATCTTCTTCACGAAAAGGAACCGGGGTGTATTTGGGATACGCGCAGATGGTGGCCAGCGCGACAAACTTCTCCAGCCCCCGTTGACGCCCCACTTCCATCAACTGTGTACCCATCATGAGGTTATCGTAGAAGAAGCGGCCGGCAT
Organism: Nitrospira sp.; assembly: GCA_024998565.1. Lineage (NCBI taxonomy): Bacteria > Pseudomonadati > Nitrospirota > Nitrospiria > Nitrospirales > Nitrospiraceae > Nitrospira > Nitrospira sp. The sequence goes on along the minus strand of JACOEM010000005.1, from coordinate 33,910 downwards.
TGGCTTGATTGGCTCCTATGCCTCCGACCCGTGCCGCCAAGTGCAACACGATGTCCGGTGCCGCATCGTCGTACAGTCGCTGGACGGCCTCCATCTGGACGAGATCATAGTCCTGACTTCTGGGCACCCAGATACTTCGGCAGCCCTGCTCCCGGAGCTGTGCCACGACGACTGAACCCAGGAACCCGGCACCTCCGGTGACGACGACGCGCTTGTCCGAAAAGAAAGATGGCATAGGCAAACTCAGGCTTAGGTCAAGGCTAAGGTTGAGGGGAAGTTTTGTTTCTAAGCGAACGGATCAACGCATTCAGCTCTTTCCAGATGTCATCGATGAGTTTCAGGGCGAGACGGTGATCATCCCTTTTCAGGTAGCCAATCCTCTGGGCATAGATGAGGTGGCTTTTGGTCTCCGTCAGCGAGGCACGGGAAGCATAGTAAACATTAATCTTGTCCTTTGTATGATGACGGCCAAATCCTTCGGCTAGATTCCCAGAGACAGAGAGCGCCGATCGCCTGACCTGTGAGGTCAATCCGTAGTCTTCCTGTTTGGGAAGCCCCTCGGTCAACGCAAATATCTGTTGAGCCAGGTCCATCGCTTTCTTCCAGACCGGCATCTCCTCGAATGAGCGATACACCGCTTCTCCCTCAGGAATGGCTCACGCTCAGGCTTTCTGGCCGAATATCGATCTCTGAACTTTTACCTCAGCCTCAGTGCTCTTCTTAAGCGCTATCCTCTCCCCTTACCCGTCCCCTCCAGCGTCTGCCGCTCGGCTCGCACATCCGCTTCCACCATCATGGTCACCAACTCGTCAAACGACACTTTCGGCTCCCATCCCAGCGTCCGCTTGGCTTTGGACGCATCGCCGATCAAGAGGTCGACTTCGGTGGGGCGATAATATCGTGGATCGATCTTCACGTGGTCGTGCCAATCCAGTCCCACGTGACCGAACGTGCGGTCGAGAAACTCCCGGACCGTGTGCGTCTCACCCGTCGCGATCACGTAGTCGTCAGGGTGGTCGGCCTGCAGCATCATCCACATGGCCTGTACGTAGTCACCGGCGAATCCCCAGTCACGTTTGGCGTCGAGATTCCCGAGATACAGCTCTTTTTGTACTCCCAATTTGATTCGAGCTGCGGCTCTCGTGATTTTTCTGGTCACGAACGTTTCGCCGCGTCGTGGGGATTCATGATTGAACAGAATGCCGCTGCAGGCAAACAGATCGTACGCTTCGCGGTAATTGACGGTAATCCAGTGGGCATAGACCTTGGCGGCCCCATAAGGGCTGCGCGGATAAAACGGTGTGCTTTCACGCTGTGGAATTTCCTGCACCTTGCCGAACATTTCGCTGGAGGAGGCCTGATAAAATTTAGGTCTGATTCCCGACTCTCTGATCGCCTCCAGAAGGCGAACGGTTCCCAGCGCCGTAACCTCGGCCGTATATTCCGGAACGTCGAAACTCACGCGAACGTGGCTCTGCGCGCCCAGATTGTAGATTTCATCCGGTTGAATCGTGCGCAGAATCCGATTGAGCGAACTCGCGTCGTTGAGGTCTCCATAGACGAGCCGCAAGCGCGCCTCCGGCACGTGCGGGTCTTGATAAATGCCATCGATCCGGGCGGTATTTAAAGAACTGGAGCGACGGACGATGCCGTGGACTTCATAGCCTTTGGCCAGCAGCAGTTCCGCGAGATAGGACCCATCCTGACCGCTGATGCCGGTGATCAATGCTTTCTTCACTCCGCCTCTTCTCCCCTCGTTTGATACTGTCCACCACTCGGCGTTTGCCGGTCGGTCATTGATGATCTCGCTGGACTGTGCGATGAACCACGTTCCTTATCACAATTCCGCTACGTAGTGTTAGTGCCGTTCGCCACTGACTCCAGATCCATACAGACAATGTCTCAGCATGACACACTCGTGCCGGGTTGCGCGTCTGAAGTGTGTCAGGAATGACGGCCGATCGGTACGTGGTATTTCGGCATTGACCTCAGCGCCTGACGAATGTACTGTGCCTTTAGCGACTGGCATCTTGCCAAGGCCGAATGGACGGAGCCTTGTTCACACGTTTTCTTCAGACTCACTCTGTATGGCTGATCCTTGCGCGTAACGCTGTCATTCAATTCCAATGCCCTCCCCCAACGCCTCGCCTCGTCGCTGAAGGCGCTCGCTGCGCCAGGACGTTTGGAGTGGTGGAGCCACGCGAGGGAACGCGCGCTGTTTTCGTTGCTGCACCTGCGGCAGGGGCTCGGTAAGCGATCGCTGCACCGGCAATTTACCGCGCCGGATGTTTCCCACTATTCATTCTGCACGAGCCCATCGCCTGTTCTCCCGCCCTTACCCTGGCATCTCCCGGCAGCCGACGGACAGCTGGACACCTTGCTCAAAGGTGTCGTGACGGTGTTCGGGTATCCCTGGGTCTGGCAACCCGATGGCTCCTGCTGGCATAGAGCGCCGGATACCGGCGCCCTGTGGCCGCGCCGGTTTTTTGCCGACATTCCGATTCATGCCGGTAACTCCTGCGGGGATATTCGCATGGCGTGGGAGCCCTCACGGCTTCAGCACCTGGTGCTCCTGGCTATGTTGGCGCAACAGGCTGAACCCGCCGCACGCACAGGCGCCGTGTCGGCGGTGGAAGCACAGCTCGTCTCCTGGGTGGAGGCGAATCCGTTTTTGACCGGTATTCACTATATTTCCCCGACGGAATGCGCTCTTCGGCTGCTGGCTGTCTGTCATGCGATGGATGGCCTCCGTCCGTGGTTGCTCTCCCCGGCGCGAGTATGGCCTGCCGTGCTGACCCTCGTTTCCGACCATGCGGAATTGATTCGGAAACGCCTGTCGCTTCGCTTGACCACCCCTCATGACACATTGGCGGCTGCGGTGGCGTTGATCTATGCCGGCAGTCTTTTCCCGGAAATGGAGATGGCTGAGCGATGGCTCGCGTTCGGCCATTACCTGTTGGAGGCAGAGACTCCCCGGTACATCAGTCATGACGGCGGCAGTCAGGAGCAGGGAGTGGGGTACCTTCAGTTTTGCACGGATCTCTATGGGATGGTGCTGGCGCTCCTCGATCATCGGCAGTCGCCGGTGGCGGAGAAGATCCGCCCGGTGTTCGCGCGCAGTCGCGATTTTCTGGACGAGTTCCGCAACTCCATTGACGGGAGCCTTCCGCCGATCGGGGAAGGTGAGGATGAACAGGCGCTCTCGCCGTACATGCATTTCGGTCACCCCCACAAGCCGCATGCCCCCGGGCTGACCACCTTTCATCTCTCCGGCTATTCGATTATTCGCGGCCGGATGCAAGACAAGGCGATTTTCGATCATGGCGCATTGGGCATGGCTCCACGGTATACGCACGGCCATGCCGATGCGCTCTCTCTGTTCCTTCAGGTCGGATCGCGCGATGTGTTGATCGACCCGGGCACTTATACCTGCACCGGCAATGAAGAGTGGCGGACGTATTTTCGCAGTACGCGTGCCCACAATACGGTGACCATCGATGGGCTGGATCAGGCCGTGCAGGACGGTCCGCTCGCCTGGTCACGGCCCTTTGATACCCACCTGGTTTACAGAGATGAGACGCCTGAAGGGAAAATCACCGTGATCGCCAGGCACTATGGATACAAAGATCGATTGGGCGTGACCCATTTACGCGGGGTGTCGTATGAGCCGCCCGGCTCCTGGATGATTTGGGACTGGCTCACCGGAACCGGCACGCACCAGGTAGAGCTCAATTGGCATTTGGGTTGCCGGCCGATTCCCGTGGATGGAGGGTATCGTTTGGAAGGGTTCGAGCACCCGCTCCTGCTCACCGTTGAAGGTGGCGCGAGTACTCTCTGTGAAGGCAGTGTGCAACCGGTGGGCGGATGGGCGTCGACACGGTATGGGTCAAAGCATCCGATCACGACGCTACGGGTCGAATATACCGGTGCTATCCCACATGAATTCATGACTCGTCTGCGCTTCGTGTAGCCCAAACTATTCATGAATGCCTGCTCTGTCTTCCGATCCTCTCGCCCGGCGTGGCTGTTCTCGTTCGGCCTTCTCGACGGACTGCGAGTACGCCTACGTCGGCCTTGATCTCAAACGCCTCGCGACGGCATTCATGAATAATCCGGGCTCGGAGTCTGTCCCGGCGATCGCTTCTTCTCCCGTCTCAGGGCGTTCAAGCCTCCTTTATTCCGATTGGCCAATGACTACAGGGCTGATGAGTGCCGTGCTCGTCATGCACAGACTCCGGCACAGGGTCAGTTTCGCGATGTCAGGATGAGAGTTTGTCCGGAAGGCTAGACATTCGACTGCTACAAATGTACAGTAAGACGTACATATAAGGAGCCCTGCCATGGATGCGATTACCTATACTGCCGTTCGTGCAAACCTCGCGAGCGCCATGGACCGCGTGTGCGACGACCATGAAGCCTTGATCATTACTCGCAACGGAGAACAGTCCGTCGTCATGCTCTCGCTCGAAGACTATAAGGCGCTTGAAGAAACGGCCTATCTCTTGCGCACCCCCGCCAACGCCACACGTCTTCTTGCTGCCGCGGCACAGCTGAACGCCGGCAAAGGCGTTCAGCGGAAGTTGGCCAAGTGAAGCTGATCTTCGCCGACGAGGCCTGGGAAGATTATCTGTACTGGCAACAGCAAGACAAGCGCATGGTCGAGCGAATCAACAAGCTGATACGCGAGACTCAGCGTCAGCCATTCGTGGGCATGGGCAAGCCTGAACCATTGAAGCATGCGCTTTCAGGATTCTGGTCGCGCCGAATAACCGATGAACATCGCATGGTGTACTGCGTCGAGAGTGATGCTCTGATGATCGCTCAGCTGCGTTTCCATTACTGAAGCGCTCAGTCGTGGAATAATGGGGCAAGCTGAGTATTGATCGATGGGGTGACTCTTGCCCTTGTTTTCCGTTACATAGGCATTGTCTCTGGCCTATGCCATCATGACTTCGTCCGTGGCGCGATGATCGCCGATGCTCGACCAGTGGATGGCGTCTCACCCTTCCGCAGTGAGCACACCGAGCCAGTCAGGCGCAGGATTCATGTCGAGGAGAAATTTCACACGGAGACCAAAGGAAGGTCTTTTTCCTCTGAGCGCCATGCTGCGTAGGTTGCGGACTGCAAAATATCTTCCCGTTCGATGTAGGGATAGGCCGCCAACACCTACTCAATCGCTTTTCCCGCCGCCCTTAAACCCACGATTGTCCCAACGGTCACTCGCATACCCCGGATACAGGGTTTCCCTCCCATGACCGCTGGGTCCATGGTGATACGCTTGAATTCCTTCAGGGTTTTCTCCATGCCATCAGATATTCAGTGGCGACAACCAGTATAGAATAACAAGCGGGGTCTTGGAGTCAGATAACCCCTCGCGCGTGGGCCTATCGAGTGTCGGCCTTGGAGGCTCTTTGTCTCGATGATCCGCTCTGGTGCCCGATCATCACTCGCGGCAGGGACTATAGGTTATTTGCCCTGGTGGGTGCTGATGAGTTCGTTGGTCCCGATCGTGACGGTCTCCAGCCATTCGGTGTCATCGCACAAGATCGGCAGGACCACTACAGCAACTGGAATCCTTCGAGCCTGCCGGCGGCTCGATCAAAGGTGACGGTCGACTCACAGCCCCCCAGCCGGTTCGTTGATCCCAGGAGGCAATCCGCAAAATCCGCCTTCCCTTTTTGATACAGGCGATAGGCTGTCCATGCTGTCTGTGCATCCTCCACTCTGAGTTGGCTCGTTCGCAGCAGACGATCCAGGACATTCACGATCGTATCTTTCGAATATCCGTAGGCGCTCTCCAAGACCCAGACTAGCTCGCAGAGGACGATGCGGTTGATAAATCCGGGGTTATTTCGCGTACATTGCTTCGTGATGACCTGTGTGGCTGCGTGTGACTGGCGGGGGTCGTCTTGTACCAAGTGCCTGACGAGCACATTCGTATCGATCCCGATCATCGCCGCCCCCCCCGCTTGCGAATCACTTGATTCATCTCCTCGACAGTGACCGGCTTTGCCGGCCGCTTGAGCATGCCGGCAAGCTCCGAGGCATCGACACTCGCGGGAAGCACAACCACCCGTCCGTCCTCGTCGATGACAAATTCTAGACGATCCCCCGGATGGAGATTGAGCCGTTCACGGACGTCTTTCGGTATGGTGGTCTGGCCTTTGCTGGTCAACGTCGACGTGGACATCCTTGCTCCTTACATAAAACGGGTTTCATTACTTTACCGTAATGAGTGGAGTGTCGCAAGGTCTTCGTCTGTTCGTAGGCTTGGAATGCACTCATGATGAGAGTAGCAGCGTTTCTAACTGTGCCACGATTCGCTCCGCCGCTTTCCCGTCCCATTTCGGCGGAATGGCGCCCTTCTTCCATTGCCCGGCCATCAAGCGCGCAAGGGCGGGAGGGAGTTTGCGCGGATCGGTTCCGATCAACTCGTTGGTCCCGATCGTCACGGTCTCCGGCCGTTCGGTGTTATCGCGCAAGGTCAGACAGGGCACTCCGAGCACGGTCGTTTCTTCAGTGATGCCGCCTGAATCGGTAATCACCCCGCGGGCGTGTTTCACGAGATAGTTGAATTCGAGGTAGCCCAACGGATCGACATAGTGCATGGAAGGAAGCATCTTGCCGGCTTCGCGCAAATTCTTGGCGGTACGCGGGTGCACCGGAAAGACTACCGGCAACCCGTGGGTGCCGTCTGCAATCGCCTTCAACAGTCCGAGCAGTTGCTGCTCGCCGTCCACATTCGCTGGACGGTGCAGGGTCACAACGAAGTAGCGGTTCGGTTCCAGCGCGAGGGAACTCCAACAGGCCGGTGGACGCAAACGCGGGAGTTGCTTCAATAACGTGTCGATCATGGTGTTGCCGACGAAGAAGATCCGGTCATCCGTGACACCGGCCCGGCGCAGATTTTCGTTGGCGGTGTCGCTGGTGGTGAAGAACCAATTGGTAATGGAATCCGTCACGACTCGGTTGATCTCCTCCGGCATGGTCCAGTCGTTCGAGCGGATGCCGCCTTCCACATGGGCCACGGGAATGCCCATCTTGCGCGCCACGATCGAACAGGCCATGGTTGAGGTGACGTCCCCGACGACCAGGCAGAGGTCGCTCTTCTCTTTCGTCAGGACCCGCTCGTAGTTCACCATAATACCGGCCGTTTGCTCAGCCTGCGTCCCCGACCCCACCTCCAGATTGATGTCCGGATCCGGTATACCGAGCTCTTCGAAAAAGCTTCCCGACATGGCTCGATCGTAGTGTTGTCCCGTATGGATGAGGCGGAAGCGCAGGTCGCTGCCGTTCGAGCGAGCGGCATTCAAAGCGTCGATAATCGGCGCAATTTTCATGAAATTCGGCCGGGCGCCGGCGATGAGATCGATACGTTTCATAAGTCTAATCCTGTCTGGGTTTGGGCCGGCTGCGATTCAGCCCTCGCCGGCGAGGCAGGGCCATGAGGTTCAATGCGTACATGCTCAAGCGACGATGAGTTGAACGACGGCCCGATACCGGTGCACGGCCCCGGCTGATCCGGGAAGCACATGGTGAAACCGACGGAATGTTATGGCGAGGGGCGTCTCATCATGTACATAGCGGAGCCGGACCCGTCAGTCAACAAAAACGGCTCTGTTCACGAGCGGGCGGGCATTGATACCGGGGTGCGGTGTTGCGAGTCGAACCGTTCACCCGTTGAAGCTCAGCCGGGCGAACAGGCATGTGGAGCGAATCATTCCGGAGTGGGCTCGATCGGCTCGGAAACGATACAGGCGCGGGCGGCTACTCTTTTTCGACCAAGCGCCATCCCTGTTTCTGGACGCAGCGCTCGGTGGCCTGAATGATGAGCAATTGGATCCCCTGTTGGAGTTTGGGATCGCGCAGCGTGTCGGCTTGACACTTGTTGTAATCCTGGGTGAATTGATCCTTCGGTCGGTTCGGATGCACCCATTCGCTGGTACTGCACCCAGCTGACAGGGAGAGGAATACGAGGGAGAGCGTCAGGCGCATGCAACGAGTCATGGGTGCCTCACAAGTGAGCGTGTCACAGGAAAATGAGATGGACGACGGGAAGATAAACCGTGGTTACGGTGCACGTCAAGCCGGACTGCCGGCGACTGAGCGCCCTACGGCAGCGGCACAGAAAACGTGACCTCGGTTCCGCGCTCGTTGTAGGTGAGATCGGGAAAGAACGCCTTGGCGAGGAATACGCCGCGGCCGTTTGCGTCGCGATTGTCGCAGGGTTGATCCGATCGCGTCAGGAAGCGGTTCCAGGTGAAGCCGTTTCCTTCATCCGTGATGGCATACCGCATGCGACGGTGGAACTTATCATACAGCGCCCGGACGATGACGCGCCGTTGGGCGAAGCGCGGGTTGCGGCGCCGTTCATCGATCAGGGCATCAAACCGGTCGGTACTCAACGCCTCATGTTTTTCCCGATAGTAGATTTCCAGGCTGCCGTGTTCCACCGCATTGACGATCAGCTCGATCAAGGTTGTGCGAAGGTGCAGCCGTTGGGTTTCGGGCAGTTCCATGGCCGTACTCTCCATCAGCCAGGTCACACAGGATTCAACGTCGCCGGGATCGGTTCCGATGACCAGGCGATACTCCAACTGCTCGATGCCCGGCACATCATCGATGGTGTGAGGAATTCTCCGGAGCGCCCGATCCAACGCCACGCCGAGTTCTTCTGCCCGGGCCGGTTTGTACAGACAATCTCCCGCGCCGGCTCGAACGGCATCCAGAACAGCCTGTTCATTCCCCGCCTGGGTGGTCGCAATCACCGCCGTTCGCGCGTTTCGTTTAAGCGCTTCGCGGATCAGCCCCAGTCCGTTCGGCTCAGGGAGAAACAGGTCGGTCATGAGCAGATCCGGCGAGGCCATGTCCATCATGGCCAAAGCCACATGCGGATCAGGGGCTGTCATGGTCGAGAGGTCGCGAGTCTTCGCCTGCTCCAGGACCATGGCCAGCGTCTCGGCACAAGGTTCCACGACCAACAGCGTTCTGGATGCGGCGGGACGTGTCACGCCGGAAATCCCTTCTCGATGATGATCTGCAGGGCGGCCGTCAGCCGCTGCACTTCGGCATGGACCTGTTCTCCGATCGCCGCCATCTCGCTCACGGCCGACTGCCTGGCTGATTCCTCAAGCTGCGCTGCCGCGGCTACCGTCGGGCGAGCGCAGAACTCCATCGCCGAACCTTTTAATTTGTGCGCTTCCTTGGCCAGCATCGGAAGATTCTTGTCTGCGAGGGCGGTTTGGATTGCCGCGAGTGCGGCCGGCGAACGCTCAAGAAACATCTCGGCCAGGGTCAGAAATAAGTCCTGATCGCCGTCGAACCGTTCCATGGCGGCTGCCAGGTCCATGACGGGGTGAGCGTCCATTATGACTTCTCCTTTGCCGAAGCCGTGCTGTCGAGCAGTTCGACGCCGAGGAGCGCCACATCGTCGGGGAAAATGTCGCCCTCTAGCCATTGTCGGGCCGTGGTCATGGTATCACCGATGCTGTGCGCCAATGTGTGCGCCCGGTGGCTTTCCAGTGTGGCCTGCAAACGATCCCTCCCCCACAACTCCCCGGCCGGCGACGGAGCTTCATAGATCCCATCACTCAGGAGATACAGACGATCCCGAGGCCGCAATTGTGCGGTCGCACTGTCGAACGAGATCGCCGGGTCGAACCCGAGCGGCAGGCTCGCCGAAGACAACCATTGCGAGTCCCCTTGGAGGGAATGGAGAAAAGCGCCGGAGTGTCCCGCTGCTGCATACGAGAGGGTGCGCGACGGAAGATGCAGACGCCCGACCCACAGGGTGAAATATTCCCCGTCCTGGGTGAGCGGAAACCGATGGTTCGCTTCCGTGATGATGGCCCCCGGATCGAAACTTCCGACGACTTTCGCGAGATTGTCCTCGCGGAGGAAACTCATCAGCGCCACGGCACGCAAGGCAGCGGACACCCCGTGGCCCGACGCATCCAGAATATAAAGACCGAGCGTTTCGGAACCCCAGACACTGACCTGGAACAGGTCGCCGCCCAAGGCGAGAGACGGTTGATAGGCCCACTGCATGCTGATTCCGGGAGCCGGCATGCCGGGGAGAGGAAGCTGGGCACGCACAAAGTCCGCGGCCGATTGCAGCTCGCTCTCCAATTCCGCTTGCTTCGCGGAGAGCAACCGATGAGAGCGATCGAGATCGTCGCGCGTACGTTCGATTTCACGGACCAGCGCACTGGATCGGAGGCTGGCCTGCACCCGTGCCAGAACTTCCTGCTTGCTCGCCGCTTTGCTGAGAAAATCGTCGGCGCCACGCGAGAGCCCCTCCGCAATCTGTTCGGGCTTGTCGTGCGCGGTCATGAGGACGACCTGGCTGGACCGTAACTCCCCGTCCGCACGGATCGCCTCGCAGACGCTGGGGCCGTCGAGACCCGGCATCATCCAATCGAGAATCACCAGATCGGGACGTTGTGCGCGGATGGCGGCCAATCCGGCGACTCCATCGCCGGCTTCGATGACACGGTAGCCCAATCGTTTCAGCCGGCCGGCCATACTGATACGGGTAATCTCATCGTCGTCGACGAGAAGGATGACCGGCACAGGCTTGGCGGCCTTCCCGGCAAGAGATTCATCCACGATGCGATGTGCTGACTCAGCCACGTCTGCTGCTCCTGATCCCGGTGTTATCCGGCCGCCGGAAGACGGCTCCCGGCAAGGGCATCCTGTTCCGAATTATAAACCGGCAGGATCTGGTGGAGATTCGCCAGGGTGATGATTTCTTTGACATAGCTCTGGGGGTTCAGCAGGCTGACCATGCCTTGCGCGGCCGGAAAACTCTGGGCCAGCAGCGCCAATGTGCCGAGCGCCGAACTGTCCAGAAAGCGAACCCCTTGCATGTTCAAAATCAGATGCCGACAGCCCGCTCGCTTACTCCGTTCCACCGCCGCTTTGAACGTGGTGCGATTGGCGTAGCTGAGTTCACCCGTCAGATCGAGAATGATGGACTGCCCGATACGGCGTTCAGTGATCTGCATACACGGCTCCTCCCCCGAGCTGAGTCCCGATCTTAGGCGCTTTTCTTAGCCAGGGTCGACACGCCGGCATCGATCATCGGGATCGTCTTATGCAAATTCGCCAGTTCGATAATCTGGCGAACCGTCGGCTGAGGATAGGCCAACGAGAGCTTGCGTCGTTCGGCTTCCAATTGCCGGTGGCTGATCATCAGCAACCCCAATGCCGCGCTGTCGAGAAACGCCACCTGGGACAGGTCGATCACGACTTCTTCCACTTGATCGGTGCAGACAGTCTTCAGCATCTCTTGAAACGCTTTGCGCTGGGTGTAGGTAAAGTTTCCTTCGAGTCTCAGGGTCGCTTTCCTATTATTCGTTTCCTGGGAAATTTTCATGATGGCTCCTCTCTGCGCAAAGGTGAACGATCAGGCACGGGTGACATGGTTCAAAATAGTCGACGCAATCTCGTTGAGCGGCCGGACGATCTCGGCGGCGCCGAGCTTAATGGCCTCTTTCGGCATCCCGAACACCACACATGAGGCCTCGTCCTGGGCGATGGTATAGGCGCCGGCTTCCTTCATCCGCAGCAGTCCCTTGGCGCCGTCTCCGCCCATTCCGGTCAGGATCACACCCACCGCGTTGCCGCCGGCATATTGCGCGACGGAGTCGAACATGACGTCGACCGAGGGGCGATGGCGATTGACCGGTTCGTTTTGGTTGATGCGGACCGAATAGCGCGCGCCGCTGCGGACCAGCGTCATGTGGTAATTGCCGGGAGCAATCAGCGCATGCCCCGGCAGGACGCTGTCTCCGTCCTCGGCCTCCTTGACGGAGATGCGGCAGAGTTGGTTCATCCGGTCGGCCCAGGTTTTGGTGAACCGCTCCGGCATGTGCTGGGTGATCAGGACCGGAGGAGTGTTGGGTGGCAGGACTTGCAGCACCTCCTTGACCGCCTCGGTGCCTCCGGTTGAAGCGCCGATGGCGATGATCATATCCGTGGTCTTGATCATGGCCGAACTCAAGACCGCCGGCCGGGCGCCGTCCGGGCCGGACACCGGGGCTCCCCGCCGAATGCAGGCTGTGGCAGCGCCTTTGACTTTTGCGATCAGATCGTCGGCGAGATTGTCCATCCCCTCACGGAGATCGATCTTGGGTTTGGTAATGAAGTCGACGGCGCCCAGTTCCAATGCCCGCAGTGTGGTTTGGCAACCGGCTTCCGTCAGCGAACTCACCATAATCACAGGCATGGGGCGCCCGCGCATGAGTTTCTCGAGAAACGTCAGCCCGTCCATCTTCGGCATTTCCACGTCCAGCGTGAGCACGTCGGGGTTGAGCGCTTTGATTTTTTCTCTGGCCACATAGGGATCCGGCGCGCTGCCGATCACTTCGATGGCAGGATCCTTGGAAAGCAGTTCGGCCAGTACTTGCCGCATCAGCGCAGAATCGTCGATCGTCAGAACCCGGATCTTAGCCATGGCGAGGAATCTCCTGGTTGTATGGTGAGGGCCTATCGCCTGCCGCCACCAGTCGTCTGATGTCAGAAAAGTGTGACATTGCTCTCTTGTGCAATCGGTTCGACTTCGATCCGATGCTGGTATTCGGTTTCTCGATCGACAATCGTCCGATTCTTCACCCGCTCGAGTTTTTTCATCAGTACTCGGCCTGAGTCGGTAAAGTAGTAGACCTTTCTCGGGAACACGTCGCCCAGATCGCTCTTCGCGAGCGTGTAACCTTCGGTCTTGAGGTACTGCAGGACCCATTCTGTATTCCGGGCCCCGACATCGATATTGCCGTCATAAATCCGTCCGGCGCCGAACAACTTCACCTCCAGCCGGTGTTTCATGCCACCGCGCTTGAGGATCTCGTTGATCAACTGCTCCATGGCGAAAGAACCATAGCGTGTGGATTCCCCTCCCCAGGCATCGCCCGACTGATGCTCCTTCGGTGCCGGGAGCATGAAATGATTCATGCCCCCGACTCCCGCGATCGGGTCCCGGACACAGGCTGAGATGCAGGAACCGAGGACGGTATAGACCACCATGGGTTCTCGGCTCACGAAAAACTCACCCGGGAGAATACAGGCGACCTCGGTCGGGAAACGGTTGTCGTTCATCCGCCGGATGTGAGAGAAGGTGTCGGTGTCGATACGAGCCATGCAGGTCAGGCTTCCTTCCAGTAAATCGTCGGCGCGATGGTCTTGAACGGGTGGGATACCCACTGCAGGCTTTCCGAATGACCAATGAAGAGATACCCGCCGGGTTTGAGATGGTGATAGAACTTGTTGACCAGCCGTTCCTGCGTCGGACGGTCGAAATAGATCATCACATTCCGGCAGAAGATGAGATCCAGCGGCGCTTTGATCGGAAAACGGTCGTCCATCAGGTTCATACGGCGAAACTTGATGATGGCGGAGAGGTGCGGCTTCACCTTGACCAGTCCGGCGCTGTCCCCGCGTCCCTGGAGGAAATGGCGTTTCACAATCTCTTCCGGAACTTCGCGCACACGCTCTTCGGCATAGAGCCCTTTGGCGGCGTGGGCCAACACACGGGTGGAGATGTCTGACGCCAGAATCTGAAAGTTCCACAAGGCCGGATTCTTCACGGCCTCGTGCAACGTCATGGCGATGGTGTACGGCTCCTCCCCGGTCGAGCAGGCGGAAGACCAGATGCGAATGCGCTTCTCCTGTTCCAACGTGGGGAGAATGCGCTCGCGCAGAAAATGGAAATGTTTGGGTTCGCGGAAAAAGTCGGTCTTGTTCGTGGACAGCAGATCCAGCATCCGCGTGAATTCTTCCCCGCTCTCATCCCGGGTGACGTACTCGTAGTACGAGGAAAAATCCTCCATTTGGAGGTCGCGCAAACGTTTGGTGAGACGGGACACCACTAAGGATTGCTTGCTGTCCCCCAGTGAGATGCCGCTTTCGTCGTACAACAAGGTGCGGATGCGCTCATACTCCTGCTTCGTAATGGCATAATCCATCGTGTTAGCTCCGGTACCAGACAAACAACATCAAATAGACGAGATACGCGGTGACCATCGTGCCGCTGAACGTCCAGACCAGTGCATTGCCCATCCGCCGGTGGGTCGTCATGCCGGCCACCATGGCCCCGACGCTTCCGTACCGCAGGCGGTGGAGGCCCATATAGAGGTTGTAGGCGCCCAACCCTATGGTCGTGACTGCGAGCAGCATGTGCGTGACGAACACCGGCACATAGACGCTCCAATAGGCGCTGTCAGGGCCTTTGAACGATTCGCGCCCGAAGATCGCTTGTTTGAGGACGTAGGCCACCAGCCAGATCCCGACGATCGTGCAGCCTACGATCATGCGATGTGAATGATGCGAGACATCGTGCGACTTGGCGGCTCGCACACCGGCCAACACAACCAGATAGGCGACAGTCAGGCTGGAGAGGACGAGGTACCAGAGAATTGTTTTTAGGTCCATGATCCGTCCCTGGGCTAGAGGTGGTATCAACCGGGACTATCCACGCTGATCCAGCTCGCGCACACCCGCACCATCTTGTATCGGTCGTTCTGACTTGTTTCTTAAGGGGGACCCGGTTCGGGAGAAAGAAGGAGAAGTACAGGCACGAGGAAGTGAGGCGCGCTGCGGGAGTGGGCAAAATCTGCCCACTCCCGCGGCATGAACCCTAGAATTCTTCGAAGTCGTCGTCCTTCTTTCGGCGGTCGTGACCGTTTCCGGCTCCAACCCCGGCGGGCTCCTTGGCGTCACCCGGTTTGGACGAGAAGCCCGGCTTCTTCAGCGCCGGTTTCGGGGCGGCGGCACCCGACTTGACCGGCGTCTTGACCGACGAGCCCGTGTGTCGCGCAGGGGCTTGTGTTCCTGCCGAGTTCACCACGAACACTTCGATCTGAGTCATCAGTTCCTTGGCCTGGTCCTTCATCGACTGACTGGCCGACGTGGTTTCCTCTACCAACGCCGCGTTCTGCTGGGTCGTCTCGTCCATCTGCATGATGGCCTTGTTGACCTGGTCGATGCCCTGAGCCTGTTCCTGCGAGGCAGCCGTGATTTCGGCGATGATGTCCGTCACACGTTTAACCGAGCTGACGATCTCTTCCAGTGTCTTGCCGGATTGATTGACCAACTCGCTGCCGTCGTTCACGCGCTGGATCGATTCGTTGATCAAGCCCTTGATCTCCTTCGCGGCCGTCGCCGACCGTTGTGCGAGGTTGCGTACCTCGGCGGCCACGACTGCGAATCCGCGACCATGTTCCCCTGCCCTGGCCGCTTCCACCGCGGCATTCAAGGCCAGCAGATTGGTCTGGAACGCGATCTCGTCGATCACGGTGATGATGTCCGCGATCTTCTTGCTGCTCTTATTGATCTCGCCCATGGCTTCCACTGCGCGGACGGTGACGGATCCGCCCTTGTCGGCGATGTCGCGTGCCGCGATGGCCAATTGATTGGCCTGTTTCGCGTTGTCTGCGTTTTGCTTCACGGTCGAGGTCATCTCTTCCATCGAGGCCGATGTCTCCTCCAGCGCACTCGCCTGTTCCGACGTGCGTTGAGACAGATCTTCGTTCCCCTTGGTGATCTGCTCGGCGCCGGCCGACACGGCTTGTACAGCCTCCCGCACCGTGGTGATGGTCTGGCTGAGGTTTTGCACCACGGCATTGATGCTGGTCTTGACCTTGTCCAGATCGCCGCGATAGGTGTTCGTCATTTCCTGCGTGAGATCGTTGCTCGCGAGCCGACCGAGGACAGCCTGGGCTTCAGCGACAAGTTTCTCCATTTCGGCCTGCGACTGTTTTTGAGCGGTGATATCGGTTGCGAACTTCACCACCTTGTACGGTTTTCCGCTGGCGTCGAAGATGGGGTTGTAGGAAGCCTGAATCCAGATCTCCTTGCCACCCTTTCCGATCCGCTTGTACACGCCGGCATCGAACTCGCCGCGGTTGAGTTTCGCCCAGAAGGCCTGATACTCGCCGCTGGCGGCATAGCCCGGTTCAGCGAACATCCGGTGGTGTTTGCCCTTGATCTCGTCCAGGCTATAACCTAAACATCCCAAGAAGTTGTCGTTCGCAGTGACGATAGTGCCGTCGAGGTTGAATTCGATGACAGCTTGTGCCTTGCTGACTGCGGCCAATTTCCCTTCGAACTCCGCCGCCTTGTTCTTTTGTTCCGTAATTTCGGTGGCGAACTTCACCACTTTCTGCGGTTTGCCGGCAGCGTTCAGAATCGGGTTGTAGACGGCTTGAATCCAGATTTCCTTGCCGCCCTTCCCGATGCGTCTGTACACGCCTGAGTCGAACTCGCCGCGATTGAGTTTTGCCCACAGGGCCGTATACTCGCTGCCGTTGACATAGACCGGATCGCAGAACATCCGATGATGCTGCCCTTTGATCTCCTCGAGGGTGTAGCCGAGACAATTGAGGAAATTATCGTTGGCAGTGACGATGGTGCCGTCGAGGTTGAACTCGATGATCGCCTGAGACTTGGCGATCGCAGCCGATTGTTGCTCCATCTTCCGCTTTTCAGTGACGTCGGCCCACTCCAACGCATTTCCCAGGTACTCCCCGGTAGGACTCATAATGGCTGTGACCAGAAGACTGAGGGTCAATGGTCCGATCTGAATATCCGCTTTGTGCGGCATGTTGGCCGGGTTCGATAAGATCCGGCGCTGCTTGCTCGGATCCACATGGAAGTCGTCGATGCAGACGCCGATGACTGCAGAGGCATTGAATTTCGGCAGCACCTTCTTGATCTCCGCCTCGAGCGCGACCAGCGTCTTCTGAGCGGTGGCGTTGGCATACGTGATGACCAGGTTACGGTCACACAACAGAATGTTGTTCTGCGACTGATCGAGGGCCCCCAGATAGAACCCCATCATCTCCGTTCCAGCCGCCGCGCCCTTCTTCTGTTTTGCCTTACTCATCGTCTTGTCTCCTTGTGTGGAATGTGCACGCTCCGCTCCGGCGAGCATGATGGTCTTGATGGCTCCGTATGCGTCGGTCCAGGCTTGTTTGACCTGGGGGGTCCATGCCGGTCCGGCACATTCACCGAGGACGGCCAGGAGGTTTTCTCCGAC
Organism: Nitrospira sp.; assembly: GCA_024998565.1. Taxonomy (NCBI): domain Bacteria; kingdom Pseudomonadati; phylum Nitrospirota; class Nitrospiria; order Nitrospirales; family Nitrospiraceae; genus Nitrospira; species Nitrospira sp. The sequence goes on along the minus strand of JACOEM010000005.1, from coordinate 16,878 downwards.
CGCATCGTAGTGAGCCGGCTTCGCTCCGTAGCCGACATGCCTGGCCCCCATATCCTGCAACACGGGGGTGAGCTTGTCCGGGTGACGGAGGTTCTGAATCACGAGAACCAGGGATGCCAACAGCTTCTTTTTCTGTTCCTTGATCGAGGTCTTCTTGAATAGCGGTTTCACGGCCGGATACTTCTTGAACAGCCGTTCGTAAAACCGGGTCACTAATGCCTCGCCCTTTGGGGCCACAAGCTTAAAACTGGACTCTAATAATTCCACGTTCAATCCCATGTCCTGCTCTCCCTTGGTTCGAATAGTTAGGCTGCGGCTTTCGTCGCTTCTTGCATGTCTCCATCGGTCAACAGACGATCCATATCGAGTAGGGCCACCAGCTTGTCCCCGGCCTTGCCGATGCCGTTCAAGAAGCTCACGTCCACCTGCGCTCCGAACTGCGGAGCGGGCTGGATGTCTTTCTTGTCGATATCCAGGACATCCGACACCGCATCCACCACGAGGCCCATGATTTTCTCTTTTACGACGACCACGACGATCACGGTAAACATCGTGTATTCAATCGTCGGCATACCGAACTTCGTCCGTAGCTCGACGATCGGGACGATGGTGCCGCGCAAGTTCAGCACACCCTTGATGTGGGCCGGCGTATTGGGAATGCGAGTGACTGCCGTGTAGCCTTTGATTTCCTGAACCCGGAGAATGTCGACCCCGTACAGTTCTTCCCCCAGCTGGAAGGTCAGGAATTGACTGCCGTCGGTCGTAATTCCCATCTGCTGATTCGAATCTTTGCTCGCCAACTCCTGAGTCGCCATCGTATCCTCCTCGCCCTGTTCGTGGTATCCAACCCATCGATCCTGTCTCTGAGGCCGTCTCTACGCCGCCTTTGCGGTTCTTTGCCGCGCAATATTGAGCAATCCGCGCACATCCAGAATAAAGCCGACCGTGCCGTCGCCAAGAATGGTGGCGCCGGCCACCCCTTCGATCTTCCTGAAGTTCTGTTCCATACTCTTGATCACCACCTGCTGTTGGCCGAGAATTTCATCGACCATCACGGCGACGCGTTCGCCTTCGGTTTCCAGAATCAACAGGATGGCCTTCGTCGGATCCGAGAGTTCCGGCTCCAACTGAAACACGTCGTACAGGCGCATGAGAGGAAGATAGGTGCCGCGCACATTGACCAACTCCCCTTTGCCGACGATGGTTTTGAGCATCTCGCGTTTAGGCTGAATCGACTCCAGGATCGAGAGGAGCGGAACGATGTACGTATCCTGACCGACCCGAACCGTCATGCCCTCGATGATCGCGAGCGTGAGCGGAAGCTTGAGTGTGAACGTGGTGCCTTTGCCGGTGACGGTCTTGATGCTCACCGTCCCGCCTAAGCCTTCGATGTTGCGTTTCACGACATCCATGCCGACACCGCGGCCGGACACATCCGTGACTTTTTCAGCGGTGGAGAACCCGGGTTTGAAAATGAGCATCCAGATTTGCTCGTCCGACAGTTTGTCGGACTCCGCGATCAATCCCTGCTTAATACCCTTTGCAAGAATCTTGTCCCGATTCAGACCGCGCCCGTCGTCCTCGACGGTGATGCAGATGCTGCCGCCTTCGTGAAACGCGTTGAGGCGGATGATGCCTTGTTCCGGCTTTCCCGCGGCTACGCGTTCATCCGGCGGCTCCAGCCCATGATCTGCTGAGTTCCGCACCAGATGGGTCAACGGATCGCCGATCGATTCGATGACGGTCTTGTCGAGTTCGGTTTCTTCTCCCGACAGGATCAGTTGAATTTTCTTTCCAGCCTTGCCGGACAGGTCGCGCACCAGACGCGGGAACCGGCTGAACGCATTCCCGATCGGGACCATGCGAATCCCCATGACGCGCTCTTGGATTTCCCTGGTATTGCGTTCCAATTGTGCGACGCGTTCGAGCAGAACCGGGAGCTGGCTCATTTCAAAACGAGACCCCAGATCACTCAACATGGACTGCGTAATGACCAACTCCCCGACCAGGTTGATGAGGCGATCGATCTTGACGGTATCGACTCTGATCGACGGGGTTTCAGCCTTCTTGGCCGGTACGGCGCCTTCGGATTGTTTCTTGAGCGCCTCGGAGATTTGCTCCGGAGTGGCCACTTTCTGTTCGACCAGGATTTCTCCGACCTTCTTCTGTTGGGACAAGGCCTGATTCAACTGAGACTGTGACACCACTCCGGTCTCGACGAGGATTTCGCCCAATGGCTTCGCCCCCTCGGACACTGCGGCGGTCGCGTGTGTGTCGACCGGATTGTCGACGATCGTCAGGGTGCTGTCCTCGCGGACGAAATCAAAGACTGCGTCGATGACCTTGAGGTCTTTGCCGGTTTCGAGATCCAGCGTCCAGCCGAGATAACATTGCTCGGGATCTAACTCCGCCAGGGCTGGTAATCGTCCGGCATCCAAAGCGAGATGCGTGACGGTACCCAGGCCGGCCAGTTCCTTGAGGAACTGTGCAGGATCGAGCCCCCGCTGAAACAGGTACTGCGGCGGCGCCCAGGTGATGGTGAAACGATGTGTGCCCGGCGGCAGCGAACGTTGATCCGCAGCCGGCACCGCCGTCGGTTGGCCGGGAGCCGGTGTGCCTTGGCAGGCTTCAAGCCTGCCTCCAAGGGCGGCCACGTGGGCTTCGTCAGGAGCGGCACCGGTGCGGGCGCAATCGATCAGGGTTTTGAGGCAATCCAGCGACTGCAGCAGCAAATCCGTGATGTCGACCGTCACGACCATCTGACTGCTGCGCAGCTGATCCAGCACCGATTCCATCTTGTGGGTGAACTGGGAGACGGCGGTGAATCCGAACATGCCGCTGTTGCCCTTGATGGAATGGGCCCCGCGAAAGATTCGATTCAGCAGGTCGATGTCGCCCGGCCGCTGTTCGAGCTGGAGCAATCCTTCTTCAATCGTCGTCAGGTGTTCCTGGGACTCTTCGAAAAAGGCGTCTTTGAAGTGTGAGAGATCAGTGCTCATGTGATGGGCCTCGTCATCGGTCAATCGTCGTTCGTCGATGGAAATGAAAGAGTCACACCCGCCTGGTCGCTACCACGTTCCGATTGCGGATGACGCGTGACCATCGGCGGGTGACGCGATTCAACCGGGCAGCACCTTCTTAATGACGGCCATCATCTGCTCGGGATTGAACGGCTTCACGATCCATCCGGTGGCTCCGGCGGCCTGTCCCGCCTTTTTCTTGTCGTCGGAGGCTTCGGTCGTCAGCATCAAGATCGGGGTGAACTTGAGGGCCGGCATCTTCCTGATTTCCTTGATCAGGGTGATGCCGTCCATCTCGGGCATGTTCAGGTCGGTGACGACAAGGTCCGGCTTGGCCCCGCCGTTCACTTTGCCGACCGCCTCTTTGCCGTTGCCGGCTTCCACAACCTGATAGCCCGCGCTGGTCAGGGTGAATGCCACCATCTGTCGCATCGTGGGAGAATCGTCGACCACCAACACTGTTTTCGCCATGGCGCACTCCTTCATTCTTCTGATAAACGGACGTTACCTAAAACAACGTGACATTGGCGTCTTCCGAAGAAGCACTATCCTGGGATGGCGCGGGGACATACCCGGTTGCGGCCTGGTGGAACACCGCGCGTTCTTCTTCCATGGTGTAGCTGCGGTCGAGCTTCGTGAGGAAGTCCATCTTGGCTGCCACCTGCTCCTGCGAAAATCCCTGGATCAGGGCATCCATCACCGCGCGAACCTCGGTGAGCGGTTCGATGACGTGTTCCAGTTTCTGTCTGGTGATGTCCTGGAACTGGAGTGCCATGATGATTTGACCGACGTCCCGCGCCAGTTCATCCGCATGGGATTTCGAGTTCATCACGGCCGATTTCAGCGTATTATTCCGTTCGGCCAGGTCACGCGTCATCTTGTCGAGGCGGTGTTTAATCGACAAGGTTTTGCTCAGATCCACAGACGCCAGGCTTTCCACCGTACCCATCGCTAACGTGGTGTTCTTCTGGACGTCCATGACCAGGCTGTTAATGCTGCTGGCAGCCTGTCCTGAACGGTTCGCCAGTTTGGTCACTTCATCGGCGACGACGGCGAACCCGCGACCATGTTCTCCGGCTCGTGCGGCTTCGATCGCGGCGTTGAGGGCCAGCAATCTGGTCTGGTCTGCAATAAACTCAATTTCGCCGATCATGCCGGTGATCGCCTTGGTGCTACGCTCGACTTCGTCCATAATGGTCGCGATCTGAAGCGCCATTTCCGATGACTTCATGACGTCGCCGACAAAGCCTTCGAGCATGGTGTCCGTGGTCTTCAAGACCGTATCGAGGCTCATCTCGCCGTCACCAAAGAGATGCGTCGATTCCCTGGCTTGGACCGTGGCGCGCGACGCGATCATGCTGAACCGCTGCCCCAGATCGGTGGCAGCCTGCTCGGTCTGGCTGATCACGCTTTTCATTTGAGCGTTTAGGACGGCGACCAGGGGAATGGTGGACTGTCCGAGTTGCTCCCACGCGGCGGTACGCTCCGCCTGCTCTTTCAGCATGGCGTCATGGGTGGCCTGGAGCGCCTGTCTTGCTGAAGCCGTTCGGCGCTGACACCACATCCAGGCGACACAGGTACCGGCGAAGAAGGCTCCCAGAGAGACTGATAAGTATGACATCATCGGCTTGATTCCCGTACGTGGTGACGAAGTGGGACAATGATTACGCGCCTAATTCAGCCATGCGCGATCGCATCGGATCAGTCACCCCTGTCAGCACAATACGTTCGGACCGACGGACGGCAATAAGCAGTTGAATCGCTGAGGCATCGAGTTTGTCCACCTCGGACAGGTCCAGTTCGACTTGAGGATGGGCGGTGACCGCCTGCTTGAGCTCCTCGTACAACGCACCGACTTCAAATATTGTTAAATCACCAGCCGGCTTGAGGATCATGAACATCTTCCTTTCGAGAGGTGAACTCCGCCTCACGTACGTATCGGTCACTGTCGGACAATTCTTAACACCTAAGGGTGTTGCTGTAGACGCCGTGGTCACCGTCCGCTCACTGGAGATGCCGACCGCTCTTAGAGCGGTTGAGCCGGGGGGGTATTGCCCGGCAACATGGAATCGAGAGTCTCCTCGCTCAGGCTCTTCTCCAGAATAATAATTTCAACCCGACGGTTTTTCGTCCGGCCTTCAGGCGTGTCGTTGCTTGCGACTGGTTTGGAGTCGGCGAATCCAGTGGCTGAGAGGTGTGAAATCGGCACTTCATAGAGTTCGGAAAAAATCCGGACGACCATGACGGCCCGGACCGCCGACAGTTCCCAGTTCGATGGGAATTGCGCGGTCCTGATCGGCACATTGTCGGTATGACCCAGGATACGGACATGCCGATCCATCTCGATCAGAATCTGAGCCAGGGATTTCAGAAACGGTAAGGCCTCGGGACGCACCCGTGCTTCTCCGCTCGTAAAGAGAATCGATTCAGGCAGGGAAATCATGATGGTCCCGTTGCCGGTTTCGATAATTTTGATATCCGGCATTTCCAGCGCGAGCGACGGATGAATCTTTTTCATGATCTCTTTCATCCGCCTGATGACCGGTTCGTTGGCGCTGGACATGTCGGGATTGATCATCTTCGGCTTCGCGTCGCCGACGGCGAAAGGCAAGCGGCTGGACGGCGTGCTGTTCACCGGATTCAATGCCGCTTTGATCGAGTCGCTCACCGTTCGATACTTGCCCTCGTTGACGGACGAGACGGAATACATGACCACGAAAAAGGCGAACAGCAACGTGATGAAGTCCGCATAGGACACCAGCCAGCGTTCGTGGTTTTCGTGTTCTTCGTGTTTCTTCTTCGCCATCGAATGCCCGTGAATCGTCTCAGGTGCAACGTGAAGTGCTGGATCAAGGCTACGAGATAGGGTTCCGCACGACCAGTGATGTTATTTCTTGTCTTCTTTACTTCGCTCGTGCGGAGGGAGGAAACTCTCGAGCTTTTCCTGTAAGAGCCGGGGGTTTTCGCCCTGAGCCAGGCCGACGAGCCCCATAATGACCATGGTCCGCAAGCCGGCTTCTTCTTTCAGTTTGAACTTCATCTTGTTGCCGATCGGCAGGAAGAACAGATTCGCGGCGCCGACGCCATAGACCGTTGCGACGAAAGCAACGGCGATACCGCCGCCGAGTTTTGACGGGTCGGCCAGGTTCTCCATCACGTGAATCAACCCGAGGACGGCCCCGAGAATTCCGACGGTGGGCGCATATCCGCCGGCGGCTTCCCAAACCTTGGCCGCATGGACGCCTTCCTCTTCATGGTGTTCGACCTCGATTTCCAGGATTTCCTGAAGCAGTTTCGGGTCGGTGCCATCGACGATCAGCTGGATGCCTTTTTTAAAAAACGGATCGTGCAGGTCCTTTATTTTCCCTTCCAACGCGAGTAACCCCTGCTTGCGCGACACGTTGGCCAGGTCGAGGATCTGTGTAATCGTCCCTTTCACGTCGTGAGGAGGATTGGTCAGCGCCAGCGAGACCATGCTGATGGACTTCAAGACCACAGACAGCGGGTTCTGAACGCAACAGGCGCCGATCGTTCCACCCATGACGATGATAAACGCCGTCAGTTGGAGGACTGATCCGACATGGCCGCCTTCGAGCGCCTGGCCGCCCAGGATGGAGCCGATCGCGATGACGACACCTAAGATTGTTGCGATATCCACGGGTCGATTACCTCACCACGGCTTCCGGACGCCGCGCATCGCCGTACCCAGAATGGTGGGCTTGCGTCGTTCGGAAGCACTCTGATAGCGTGCGATCGAGTCACAATTGTCTTGCATGGAGGTGCTCTCGTGGGTCCTGCCGATAGCTTGATGCTCGATGCCAAACAAGCCATTCTCGATGAGCAACATCGGAAATTTCAGGTCCTGCAGAAGGAGGGGCGTTGGCCGGAAGCCATGCAACAGTTTCATGTCACCTTGCGTTGCGCATCGGATGTGTTGACGGAGTCCTTGCAGTTGCTTGAGAGGGTCCTTGACGCCCGAAGCCGTCGCGGACCCTCTCAGCCACCTTCTTCCGACCCCCAGAACTCCTAACCCACCCCTGGACGATCACAACGCCTCTGTCGTACACCCATCATGGTCAGGCAGATTCCTACGCTGCTTCCCGGGCTAAGAGCAGCCGACTCAGATCCACCAGAATGAGGAGCCGGTCATCGATCCGTCCGACCCCCTGGGTGAATTCAGCCCCGGCCATTGTGCCGACCGAAGGCGGCGGCTCAATGGCGCTTCTCGGCACCCGCAAGACCTCTTCCACTGAATCCACGATCAGCCCGACCAGTCGTGCCTGTACCGAGACCACCACGATACGCGTCTGCGTGGTCTGTTGGGCTCCGCTCAGGCCAAACAGTTTTCTCAGGTCCAGTACGGGAATGATGCGGCCCCGCAGATTGATGACTCCCTCCACATAGGGAGGCGTCTTTGGGACTCGCGTGACCTCCACGATCCGGTTGATCTCCTGTACACTCAGGACATCCACCGCGAACTCTTCGCTACCGATCAGGCAAATCACGAACTGCAGCAGATCGTCACCGGTCTTCTCCTCCAGACGGTCCGCAGGCGTGTCTGCGGTCGCCTGGTAGTGAGATTGCACCTGTTGTTCAGTCGCACTCATGCTGGGCTCCTTCTCGTGGTTGCTGCTTAGAGCTTGAATCCACCCACGATCCCCTGCAGTTCGACCGCCAACTGGCTCAGGTCCTGACTGGCCTTCGCCGACTCATGTGCGCCGGACGACGACTCTTTGGTGACCTTCGCCACATTTTCAATATCGCTTGCGATCTGTTGCGTCGCGACCGACTGCTGTTCCGATGCCACCGCAATCTGTCGGATCATATCGGCGCTCTCTGAGACCATGCGCACGATCTGCGACAGGGCTTCACCGGTCTTATTGACCAGATCCACACCGGCCGTGACTTTCTGTGTACCCTGTTGCATCGAGTCCACGGCTCCCCGTGTATCGTGCTGGATTTGGCGGATCATATCGCCGATTTCCTTGGTCGCTTTGGTCGTCCGTTCAGCGAGTTTTCGGACTTCATCGGCCACCACGGCGAATCCCCGACCCTGTTCACCGGCTCGAGCCGCTTCGATTGCCGCGTTCAAGGCCAGCAAATTGGTCTGGTCGGCGATGTCTTCGATCGTGCGCACGATCTCGCCGATTTGGTCGGACGATTTGCCGAGATCAGAGATAATCGTCGCCGAATTCGACACGGCTTCAGACAACTGTTGCATACCCGAGATGGTGCTCGACACGACGGTTCCGCCTTCTTGAGCGGTTTTCACGGTGTCTTGCGCCAGACTGGCCGCTTTGCCGGAGTTCTGCGCAACCTGGCCGACGGTCGCATTCATCTCCTCCACCGCAGCAGCGGTTTGAGACGCGCGCGAGGTCAAGGTGTCGGTGCCCTTTGAAATCTCTTCAGCGGTCGCGGATAATTCCACCGAGGCGGACGCCACTTTGTCCGTCACGTGGGCGACCTTTTTGATCATGTTCTGCAACTTTTCAATGAACTCATTGAAGTACTTGCCCATGTGAGCGATTTCATCGTTGCCCTCAGCCGGCACACGCTTGGTAAGGTCGCCCTCGCCCTTGGCGATGTCGCGAGAAATGTCGCTCATTTTTGCCAAAGGTTGCAGCACGATCGTGCGGAGCAGGAAATAGGTGATCGCCATGATGATCACGACCACGCCGGCCATCAGGCCGCCGGTCTGCCACATGGATTTACTGGACAGCGCAATGGCGGGGCCCATCGGCAAGGCCACGCTCAACATGCCGAGCGTGTCGCCGACCTGATTGCTCGTATGGCAGCTGAGGCAAGCCGCCGTCGTCGCCTTATCTACGACCGCACGGCGAAAGGTCGGTACTCCGTTGATATCATCCCGTCGAGCGTAGCTCTCGGCTCCGGCCATAATGGCCCTGATCGCTTCGTTCTCGAAATTGTCTTTCGGGGAATTTGAGGAGTTCATGGGGTTCTGACTCACGAGTCTGGCGCTATACATTCCCGACCTGGTGGCTTCTTCCCCCATTTCTCGAACCGCGGTGGCCGGAACCGGAATCGCGTCCGCGTTTCCCGCATGCTCTTTAAGCACCTGGATTTCAGAGCCAGCCTTCGATTTCTTAATCTTGGCGGCATAGTTGGTGGCGATGTAGGCCCGCCCGATCAAGATTTGCTGCGATAACACTTGGGCACGCCCGACCAGCATGGTGTCCATCTTATCTTCTTCTTGCTGATACAACACGAAAAGTCCGATGGCGATCGCGATGAACGCCGCCACAGAAATCGACAATATGAACTTGGGTCCAATGGTCATACTCTTCATCATGCTCCCCATAACTCCTCCTACCTCTCCATTTGTGAACGATTGAGTTGAGGTTCCCTATCACACCATATTCATGATTTCGCCGACCACTTTGGACAGCGAAACCACTTTCTCAGCACATCCGGCCTCGACGACGGCTTTCGGCATGCCGTACACGACACTCGATGCCTCGTCTTGCGCCACGGTCCGCCCCTTCGCTGCCTTGATCGCTTTCATCCCCTCCAGTCCGTCGTGTCCCATCCCGGTCAAGATCACCCCGATCGTGCGTTCGCCGTACAGCGCCGCCACGGATTTCAACATGATGTCGACCGACGGAGCGTGAGGATGGTTTTCCACATTGGGCGATAACTTGACGACTGAACTCGTAATTGTTTTCTTGACGATGCGAAACTGCATCCCACCGGGAGCGACGAGCACACGGCCGGGTTTCACTTCATCGCCGTCGACGGCTTCCCGCACATCCAATGGGGATAGATTGTTCAGTCGCTCGGCAAACGGTTTGGTAAAGGACTTCGGCATGTGCTGGACGATGACGATGCCGGCCGGAAAATCCGCAGGAATCGTCGGGATGATTTCAAACAGCGCTTGGGGTCCGCCTGTCGAACAGCCGATGGCTATGAGCTTGGTGCCACGAGTCACACTCACCGATTGGCTGCTTAACGCTTTGGCCGGCATAACGCCTGGCTTCACGCTTCCCGTCACCGGCATCCTTTTCAGTTTCGCGCCGGCATATCTGGCGGCCAGAACTTTGGAGACCAGCTGTTGCTGAATGTCCGCAATCTTGGACACGACACCATCGAGTTGTTTCGGCACAAAATCAACCGCACCCCATTCCAACGCCTGCAGGGTTTCTTGAGCGCCTTCGACGGTAATCGAACTGACCATAATGACCGGCACAGGGAATTTCGACATGATCTGCTGCAACGCCTGCAGGCCCGTCATCCCCGGCATTTCCACATCCATCGTGACGACATCGGGTTTCAACTGCTGGACTTGTTGAATCGCTTCTTCGCCGTTCCGTGCGACGCCCACAACGTGAATCTGTTTGCCCTCTTCGAGCATGGTCGTCAGGCTTTTTCGCATGAAGGCCGAGTCGTCCACGACCAAGACGCGGACCGGATTCGTTGCACGTTGTGCCTGTATCTGTGGAAGCGCCATAATCTCTAGCCGATACATCGGCCGTCTATTCCGAAAGCTTAAGCCTCCGGATCTTCGGTCGTTCATGAAGTCTGTGCTTATGCGGCCTTCTGCGCCTGCTGGTTGGACTCCTCGATATGGAATGCGAGTTTCTCACCCAACATCTTGGCGTCGAACTTGGTGATGTAATCGGTCGCCCCGACGGCTCTCCCCTTTTCCATGTTGCAGGCACCGGTTAAGGAGGAGTGCAACATGACGGGCAAGTGCGCCAGCCGCGAGTCGGCACGAATGTGCTTGGTCAATGTGAATCCATCCATTTCCGGCATCTCAATATCGCTGAGGATACATTGGATCTGATCCACTCGCTCCTTGCCTTCCGCCGTCGCCTGATCTGCGAGTGCTTGCAGTTTTGCCCAGGCTTCTCCTCCGGTGGTCGCCATGATGTAGGACATCTCGAGACGTTCCAACGCCTTACGAATCTGCATCCGGGCGACGGATGAATCGTCGGCGAACAACATGCACTTCGATTTAAGCGCCGGAGCGGCCACCATACCCGCAAACACCTCATCGTCCGAACGGGGGCAAATGTCGTTCAACACTTTTTCCACGTCCAAAATGAGGACCATCCGACCGTCCTCAAGCATCGTGACGGCTGTGACCGCGCCTTTGTTGTTTTCTCTGACAATCGCCGGGGGCGTCTTGATGGCTGACCATGAGAAGCGAATGATCCGATCGACGCCGGCGACCAGGAATCCTTGCAAGCTCCCGTTGTATTCCGACACGATCAAATAGGGATTTGTTCCGGGCGGGCCTCCCACCTGACCCTCGTGTTCCGTTCCCAATCCCAAGCTTCGTTTAAGGCCCACCACGGGAACCATGATTCCGCGAATATTGGCCATCCCCACGATGCGGCTGTCTGCCTCCGGAATCTGAGTGAGCTCGGGCAATTTCATCACTTCACGAACCTTAAACACGTTGATCCCGAAGATTTCGTTAGTACCAAGTTTAAACAGCAGCAATTCCATCTGATTGGCCCCGGCCAATCTGGTTCGAGCATCGATTTCATTGATGAGAGTGGACATACTTCCTCCGATCTCGCACGTCGCTGTTCATCTATCGCGTTAGCCTACGCAGGTGACTATCTCTCACCTGTCTCTGCTTATTCGCCGGGGGCGACCGTTAGACGGTTATCCCGGAGTTGTGCCAAGCTTGGGCGTTCTGGACCAATTCCGAAGTGTCCAGAATCAGCACGACCTTACCCTCGCCGGTAATGGTGGCTCCTGACACGCCTTTGACCGTTTCCAGATAATCCCAGATGGACTTGATGACGACTTCCTCCTGCGAGCGCAGTTCGTCGACGACCACTCCGACTCGTCGATCGCCCAACGCGGCGACGACCACATAAAATCGCTCCCGTTCCGTGTCGGTTGGAATGTCGAATTCCTGCGCCAGACGAATTAGCGGCAAGACTCGATCCCGCAGGTGCAACACTTCACGCCCGTTGATCGTTTTGATGTCCGAACGTGAGATCCGGACCGCTTCGATCACGGTGCTCAACGGGATGGCGAAAATCGAGCGTTCAACTTCCACCATGAGCGCCTGAATGATCGCAATCGTGAGCGGCAGCTTGATGATGATCTGGCTGCCTTTGCCGGCTTCGGATTCGAGGTCCACACTACCGTTGATTTTTCGAATGTTGGTGCGTACCACATCCATGCCCACGCCACGACCCGACACATCGGTCACCTGTTCGGCCGTGCTGAATCCAGGCAGGAAAATGAGGTTCAAGACTTCGCGAGGCTCCATCGTCGCGAGTTCGGCTTCGCTGATCAGCCCCTTTGCCAACGCTTTCGCTTTGATCTTCTCGACTTGAATCCCGCGACCGTCGTCGTTGATCCGGATCACGATGCTGTTGCCTTCCTGGCTGGCGGCAATGGTCAGCTGACCTTCGGCCGGTTTGCCTTTGGCCTGTCGTTCTGCCGGAGTTTCAATGCCATGATCGATGGCGTTGCGCACCAAGTGCACGAGCGGGTCTCCGATTTCGTCGGCGACGGACTTGTCGAGTTCAGTTTCCTCTCCGCGCATTTCGAGATGAACCTGCTTGTTCAGCTTCTGCGAGAGGTCACGCACCATGCGAGGCAACTTGGCAAACACTTTCTTGATCGGCAGCATGCGCGTCTTCATGACAGCCAGCTGTAAGTCGGTGGTCACCAGATTGAGTTGCGCGAGTGTTTCGCTCAACACGCGCACCTGCGGATCGGATTCATGGTGCTGTTCCAGCTGCGTTCCGATTTTGATCAGACGATTGCGACCCAAGACCAACTCCCCGACCAGATTCATCACGCTGTCGAGGCGTTTGGTTTCCACGCGGATGGTGGCATCCTCTTCCACAGGCTTCGGCTGTTTTTCCTGCTTGTGCAGCGCCTGATCCAGGGCGCGCTCGGTAATGGCTTTCGCCTGAAGCAAGATCTCGCCCAGCGGCGTCTTGGGCTCCGGCTGATGTTGTTGGGTGGTCAGCGCATCGAGGACCTGTTCTTTAGAGGCCAGGCCGTCGTTCACCAGAATTTCACCCAGCGTCGGCGGCGCGGTCGCCGGGGCCTCCTGAGCGGGCGTGGAAGTTTCGACCTTCGGCGCAGCCGGCGATGTTTCCACATGTGCCGAGGCCTGAGGCTCGCTCGGTGCTGTGCCGTTGAGGATATCGTCGAGTTTCGACGCAATGACGGCCGTGGCGACATGGTTGTCGGTACCCGACTCCCGAATGTCGGCCATGATCGCTTTGATGACATCGATGGTTTCAAGAATCACGCTGATGATCGCCGGGCTGACGGCCATTTCGGCCTGGCGCAGTTTGTTGAGAATGTTCTCTCCGCGATGCGCGACGTCCACCAGGTGATTAAAACCGAGAAAACCGGCGGATCCTTTCATGCTATGCATCGCACGAAAGATTTCGTTCAGAAGGTCCGTGTTAGTGGGATCCGATTCGAGGGTGACGAATCGCTGATCCAAGACTTCCAGCATTTCATTGGATTCGGTCAGGAAGTCGTTCAGTATTTCCTGCATTTCATCGCTCATAACCCACCTCAGTTAAAACCGAATTGCTTCAAGATTTCGTCCGCGAGATCCTGATCCATCGACGTATTCTTCGTTGCTTCCAGTTGCTTCAACATTTCGCTGGCTTTGCCCTGATCGGCCTTCGCAGCCTGCTTTTGATAGGGACCGAAGACCACCACGAGTTGAAGGAGTTTATGCTCGACTTCATCCAGAATCGTGACGAGTTTGTTGACGCTTTGCGCCACCAGGTCCTGGAAGGACAGCGCCGTCATAATATCGAGCAACCGCTTGTCGTCTTGTCCCAGCGTCTGCCCCAGTGTGTGCATCTGTTGTATGAGCGCGGGGGAAACCTTCGCTTGCTGGAGGGTCTGTGTCATCTCCTTCAGCATCTTGCTGATCTGGGCATGGTTGTCCTGGATGGCCTCCACTTCAAGCATGACCCGATGTGTGCCCTGTTCGGTCTGGGTTTTCAGATTGAGAAGGTGGGTCTGCGCTTGAGGTAACTGCTCCGTCGATGCATTGACCGGGGCGCTGAATTCGGAGAGCGTCTTCATCGTGGTATCGATGAACCGGGCGAGTTCTCCCAGCTCCTCGTAGAGTTTCGTGTCAGGCGCCTTCGCTTCCTGCTCATCGTCATTGACCGCAATCTGTTTTTTTGTCGCCGCCTGTGGTTGTGCCATCGTGACCCTCACCGGTTAAGAGCCGATTACTTGAAAATCTTGTTGATCTTCTCCTGCATCGTCTCGGCGGTGAACGGCTTGACGACATAGTTGCTGACGCCGGCCTGGACGGCCTCCATCAGATTTTCTTTCTGCGCTTCGGCGGTGACCATCAGGACGGGGATTTTTTTCAGCTTCTCGTCGGCACGAATGGCGCGCAGCATGTCGATGCCCATCATGACCGGCATGTTCCAGTCGGACACCACGAAGCCATAGGTGTCGGCTTTTAACTTCGTCAGCGCTTCCTGCCCGTTTTCGGCTTCTTCTAAATTGTTGAAGCCGAGCTGCTTCAGGATATTCTTCACGATGCGGCGCATGGTGGACATGTCATCGACGACGAGAATCTTCATATTTGGATCGGCTGGCATGAATCATCCTCCTTACTGTTTCTCATGAATGACGGAACGGCCCGCATGAATGGTTCTGAAAAGCCCGGTGGTGTCGTGCAATGTTTCTGAGAATCCGATCATCAAGTAGCCTTTGGGCCGCAAGGCGTCGCGCAGATCCGACACGATCTGCCCTTTGGCTTTTTCGTCGAAATAGATCAGGCAGTTGCGGCAGAACACGATGTCGATGCCGCGGATCAGCTTGAGTCTGGGGCGGTCGTAGAGGTTCACGTTCATGAACCGCACCATGTCCTTCACCTGAGGCACGAGCGTCTGCTGCTCTTTCTTGCCGGTGAAATATTTGGCCAGCATGCCCGGCGGGACTTTCCGCAGGGAGTGGGAACTGTAGGTCGCGGTCCGCGCAATGTTCAGGACATTTTCGCTGATATCAGTTCCCAGGATGTCGATGGTCCAGCCTGAGAGCGGAGCATAGTCCCGCAGCAGCAAAGCAAGGGTGTAGGGCTCGTCGCCGGTCGAGCAGGCGGCGCTCCAGATCCGGAGCTGTTTTGTGCCCGCGTTCGTCTTCATCACTTCCGGGATCATGACCTTCATGAAGCTCTCAAGCTGAGCCTCGTCGCGGAAGAAATAGGTCTCATTGGTGGTGATCACCGTATAGAGTTCGGTGACCTCACGGTCCCGGTATGCATCGAAGCGCAGGAAGTTGAGATAACTCTCGAACGTCTGACAGTGGCAGGCCTTCAATCGAGGGAGGAGCCGGCTTTCCAGCAGATAGGTCTTATTGTCCTGAAAGAAGATGCCCGTCTTTTCATAGATCAGATCCCTGAGCTGTTTGAACGTGTCAGGAGACAGCTTGGGCGCGGGGAGATCCGTTTTTCTTACCGTGTTGGTGTCGGCCATCGATTTCCTCGTCTAACCCGTCCGTGGTGATAGGCCCGAGCATCGGACGGCAAGGCCGTCCGAGCCACTCATGTTCCTGTAAACCCCGCAGATGCTCTCTCAGAAAGAGATCAGTTCTGCTGAGTTCGGTTGTGCATCCAGTCGTGGATATCGCGTCGGAGAAACCGCCAATGCTTTCCGATTTTTGACGCCGGCAGTTGTCCGAGGCGCGCGAGCTTATAGACCGTGGACTTGGGCACGCGCAGAAAGCGCGCCACTTCCAACACGGTTAGAATTTCGCTATCCGAAGGCGATGCACCGTCGAGGTTCACTTTGGTTGTTGCTGTGATGGCATCGTTCATAATGGATATGGTATCGGTGCACACCGTCACAAACTTGAATGGTCTGTTGATGTCATAGGTTGGGAACGCGCGGCGATCGGCTCTACGGCCCTCTACCAGCGGTGAGGACGCTTCCGATGGGAGTCTTACTCGCTGAAACGTGTGTTCTGGCTGTGCTGAGCTTTCGTCGGCACATCGTGGTCCCGGTGCCGGCGAATCTGCTCCGCCGCATCGTGTTGTCCGGCCAATGTCAGTGCACCGATGAGATTCTGGGTGAGGCGTGGATGGTCCGGCGCATGCGCGTCACCCAGGCGAAAACTGGCAATCGCGTCATCATAGCGCCCCAATGCGACGTAGGTTTGCCCAAGGTTGTTGGCCAGACCAGGATGCTCCGGCTTGATGGAGTAAGCGGTTTGAAATGCGGCAAGGGCATCGGGATACCGTTCCTGAACATAGGCGACAATGCCCAGCCACGCATAGGCGCGCCAATCTTGCGGATTTAGAGTTAGGGCGCGGCGAAACGCCTTCTGGGCATCTTCCAACCGGCCAAGACTCACCAGCGCTCGCCCCTCCCCGTCGAACGCCGTAGCATAAATCGGGTTTTGATCGGCTATGACCTTGAATTCCAGAAGAGCATCCTCGGCCAATCCCCTCTCAAGAAACAGGATGCCGCGTTTCTCTCGAACCCGTGCGCGCCCCGGGTCCAGTCGCAACGCTTTCTCGTACTGCGCCATCGCAACGGTCAAATTCCTCCCGGCCACGGATCGATCTGCAAGATGCTCATACTCATCGGCCGTCAGAAGCGGGGGTACCGGCGAGAACCCGTTCTCCGACTTCGGCGACTCAGCCCCTACGCCGATCCGTCCGGCGGTGGCGTCATGATGACTCCGCGGAGGAGGCGCTTGCCCCGCGCACCCGCACACCACACCTGTCAGAGCTATGGCAAGATACCATGCAGGATGACGACGACTATTCATCACAACCGTTATCGGCGGCTGACGCATAGACTTAAGGCGGTAGGACACCGAAGAATTCGGAGGGACGGTTTGGGCCGTATCAGGGAGCGACCGCATCGCTGAG